>JAIFLB010000154.1 GCA_020049245.1 Betaproteobacteria bacterium
GCCGAAAGTTCGCAACTCAATGCCATGCAAAGTCGTTCCAGGGTCAGTGGCCAAGCGCGCATGGTGCTCGATTTCCAGGAGCGCATCCGCGCCAAGATCCACGATAACCTTGCACTACCCAAAAACCTGAAGGGCGATGCCGAAGTCATATTCCAGGTTAGTTTGTTGCCCAACGGCGAAGTCGGCCGCGTGACCTTGAAGAAAAGCAGCGGGCAAACTTTGTACGACGAAGCGGTCGCACGTGCCATTTCCAGAGCATCGCCGCTGCCATTACCCAGCGATCGCCAGGCCAGGGAGCAGTTTCTTGATGGCTTGACGCTGAAGTTTCGGCCATCCGATGATGCAAATAACTTCAATTAACCCCAGCTGATCAATCAGCGACCCAACCCGATTTCGCCATGCTCATTCGCCTGATAGTTTCACTTTTGTTTGTTCTGGCTGTCTTGCCGGCGCACGCGATGATGACCATCGAGATTGTCGGTGGCGCATCGAATCGTATCCCGCTCGCCGTTTTGCCTTTCAACGACAGCCTGCCTGATCGCTCACGTTCCAGCGCGATAGCCAGCATCGCCGAAGTGGTTGCGGCGGATTTGGGGCGGAGCGGATATTTCGCGATGGTGCCAAGTAGTGACAGCGTTTCACCGGCCGACCCAAAGAATCTGTCCTTAACAGCCTGGAAACGTCGCGGCGCGGACGCGGTATTGGTCGGCCAGGTGTTGCCGGCGGCAGGCGATTTGCTGGAAGTACGTTTCTGGCTGCTTGATGCGGTACGCGAAACGCAACTTGCGGCGCTGGCCTACACCACGCCAGCCAGTGGTTTGCGAGTGGTGGCGCACAAGATTGCCGATCAGGTTCATGAGGTTCTGCTCGGCGAGCCGGGCAGTTACTCTGGGCGTATCGCCTATATTCTGAAACGCAATGGACGCTTCGAGTTGCAGGTGGCGGATGCCGATAGCCACAACGCGGTCACCATCACCACTTCGCCGGAACCGCTGATTTCGCCGGCCTGGTCACCCGATGGCAAGCGTTTGGCCTACGTCTCGTTTGAAGACAAGAAACCCGTGGTCTATGTGCAGAATCTGGCCGATGGCTCACGCCGCGCCGTGGCCAAGTTTCGCGGCTCCAACTCCGCCCCGGCGTGGTCGCCTGACGGCCGCAAACTCGCGGTAACGCTGTCGAAGGACGAAACCTCGCAAATCTATATGCTCGATCTGATCAGCGGCGAAGTGACTCGCTTCACCCGCGGCGGCGCGCTGGATACCGAACCCGTGTTCAGCCCGGATGGACGCTGGCTGTTCTTTACCTCCAACCGAGGCGGAACACCTCAGATTTATAAGGCTTCGCTGGTCGATGGTGGCATCAGCCGAGTCACCTTCGAAGGTAGCTACAATGTTTCGCCCGCCTTGTCCAAGGATGGAAAATCCCTTGCCTTCGTGCACAGGCGGGAAGGCCGCTTCCACGTTGCCGTGATTGAACTGAATAGTGGTCAGATGCGTGTGCTGACCGATACCGTCCATGACGAGTCGCCCAGTTTTGCGCCGAATGACCGCCAGATCCTCTATGCCACGCTTGTTAATGGGCGCGGTGTTCTGGCCACAGTCAGCGTCGATGGCAAAATCCGGCAGCGATTGTCACAAAGCGGCGACTTGCGCGAGCCAACATGGGGCAAGTGACGTGTTATGGTGGATTGAGCATTGCATACAATGGCGTGGCAGCAGCGAGGTTGCGACTGACTGCCTTGATTACTGACCTGTGATGCTTGGATTGTCTAGAATATGGTTTTTACTTGCTGTAGCGGCTGGATAATCCGCTGCATCTTTGTTTTCATCCGGGAGATCTCATGAAATATCTGCTTCATTTAGCGCTCATCAGCATATTGCTATCGGGTTGTGCGGATACGCCCATGAAAGAAGCAAGCATCGAAGACCGCGAGTCGATTGCCGCGACCGGAACTTCTCCCACGAAACCAGATAGCGTTGCGGCGATCAGCGAGAAATCCTATTCAGCCAGCCCTTCTGCCGTTACTTCTGGCACACAAGATCCGAACATCACTTCAAAAGGACTTGCCGGCGATTCCAACAAGGCGACAGCCGGTGTAGTCACGCAAGGCGTCAATTTGCAAAGCCCGGAAGCAAAGCCTCTTTCCGATACAAACGCCTCGCCAGCCAACACTGTTGCCCAGAGCGGCGCGGCCGGCCAACCGGATCGCCCGGATACTTTGAAGTTTGAAGCTCAACCTGTGCTGGACCCGAAAGATCCACAAAGCCCGTTGGCGCAGCGCCGGCTTCTTTTCGATTACGACAGTGCAGCCATTCGCGATGAATACCGCACGCTGCTTGAAATGCATGCCAAGTATCTGATCAAGGAGAATTCAGCCCGATTGATCCTGCAAGGTCATGCTGATGAACGTGGCAGCCGCGAATACAACCTGGCATTAGGCCAACGCCGCGCCGAGAGTGTTTACGCCGCGATGAATCTGCTTGGCGTGCCGGATGCGCAAATGGAAGCGGTGTCGATGGGCGAGGAAAAACCGGTTGCCGAAGGCAATGATGAAAGTGCCTGGGCGCAGAACCGTCGTACCGAGATCCTGTATCAGGGCGAGTGATCTGATATGAAACCAGCCGCGCTTGCATGCCTTTCAGTTGCACTCATTGCCACCCAAACCGGCATCGCGGGGCCATTGGAGGATGCGGTTACGCGCGTAAACGAATTGAACCATCTGGTTCAGTCGCAGAACGAGCGCCTCACCCAACTGGAAGCGAAACTTCAGAATCAGGGCCTGCTCGGCTTGTTGAACCAGATCGAAACTCTGAAATCGGAAGTTTCGCGCTTGCGTGGCGCACAGGAAGAACAGACATACCGTCAGGAAGCCGCCGACAAGCGAACAAAAGATCTGTTTTTTGATCTCGATGAGCGAATCAAGGAAATTGCCAACCGGCCAGTGTCAGCTCCTCCTCCGGTTGACTCCATTCGATTACAAACCTCGCAATCCCTTGTCGTTTCACCATTAATGCAGAAGGCTGATTCGGAATCCGAAACGACAGCATATGAAATCGCGCATGGCCTGATCAAATCTGGAAAATACCGCGAAGCCGTCGTCGCTTTCCAGAAATTTGTCAGTCAGTACCCTTCCGGCCCGTTGGCGGCAAATGCACTTTACTGGATCGGCATTTCGCAAGTGACCGGGCTGTCGAACTTCAAGGCCGCTGCAGAAAGTTATACCCGTTTGCTGGAAGAGTATCCCAACAGTCCGAAAGTACCTGACGCACTGTTATCGCTGGCACGGGCACAAATCCAGATGGAAGAAAAAGAGTTGGCGCTGGTTACACTGAATCGCCTGCTGACCAATCATGCGACAAGCAAAGCCGCTGAAAATGGCAAGAAACTGCTTGCCACACTGAACTAGCCCCATCTTGTCGGTCAGCCGTCTTCGAATCAGTGAGATCTTTTTCTCATTGCAAGGCGAAGCCAGTCGAGTTGGCTTGCCTACGGTTTTTGTGCGATTGACCGGCTGTCCATTACGCTGCGTGTATTGCGATACAGATTACGCATTTCAGGGCGGCGAGTGGTTGAGCGTGGAAAACATCTTGGCACAAGTGCGAACCTATCCAACCCATCACGTTACTGTCACTGGCGGCGAGCCGCTTGCGCAAAAGCCCTGTCACGAATTGCTCAGCGCTCTTTGTGATGCAGGTTTTGACGTCTCCCTGGAAACCAGCGGAGCGCTTGATGTGGCCGGTGTAGATCCCCGCGTATCACGAATCGTTGATCTGAAAACCCCGGCTTCCGGCGAAGTCGAACGCAATTGTTGGGCCAATTTGGATGTGCTCACGCCGCGCGACGAGGTGAAATTCGTGCTTGCCAATGAAGCCGATTACAACTGGGCGAAAGCCGTGTTGACGGAGCATCGGATTCATCAACGTTGCCCGATTCTGTTCTCACCGGTGTGGAATCAGATCAACCCTGCCGATCTTGCACAATGGATATTGCGTGATGGCCTGCCTGTGCGGATGCAGGTGCAGTTGCACAAAATTTTGTGGCAGGAGGCAAAAGGCCGATGAAGCGGGCGGTTGTCTTGTTATCGGGCGGCCTGGATTCGGCCACCACGTTGGCAATAGCACGCGCCGAAGGGCTGACTTGCTACGCACTCAGCCTGGATTATGGACAGCGCCATCATGCCGAACTGGAAGCCGCGCGGTTGCAGGCACTTGGACTGGGTGCGACGGAGCATCGAGTCATGCGACTGGATATGGGTCCTTTTGGCGGCTCCGCCTTGACCGATGCTTCAATTGCGGTTCCAGAATCAGCCAGCGAGGGAATCCCGGTCACGTATGTGCCGGCGCGCAATACCATCATGCTCTCGCTCGCACTAGGTTGGGCTGAAGTCCTGGATGCAGAGGCGATCTATATCGGAATCAACGCGCTCGATTACTCGGGTTATCCCGACTGTCGGCCGGATTTCGTCGTTGCGTTTCAGCAGCTTGCCAATCTCGCGACCAAACGAGCTGTCAATGGCGCCCCAATTGAAATCCGCGCACCTTTAATCAACCTGACCAAGGCACAAATCGTTCAGATGGGCCTGCGTTTGGGGGTAGATTACCGAAGTACGGTTTCTTGCTATCAAGCTGATATTGAAGGCCGGGCTTGTGGGCGTTGCGACTCTTGTCGCTTGCGTCGTCAAGGCTTCGAACAAGCCGGGTTAGCCGATCCAACCCGATATGTAGATTGATGTTTTCTGCCCGCTTTCGGGCATCGACAAAGTGGTTTTGCAATAAATTGGTAATGCACGCGGCATAAATGAGGAGATAAAAACGTGGATACGGTAGAAAACCCTGCACTTGTAGTGGCTTGGTCAGGTTTTTTCCTGGCATTGATTTTTGGGTTCATGGCCAATAAAACCAGTTTCTGCACCATGGGTGCGGTTTCAGACGTCGTCAACATGGGCGACTGGGGACGCATGCGTGCCTGGCTACTCGGTATTGGCTTGGCCATATTGGGCACCAACGTCCTTGCCTATTTCACGCTGGTGGATCTAGGCCAAGCCTATTACACCCGCGGCACAGTGCATTGGTTGGCGGCGCTGGTTGGCGGCTTGACCTTCGGCCTCGGTATGACTCTGGCTGGCGGTTGCGGGCAGCGCACGCTGGTCCGACTTGGAGGCGGCAATCTGAAGTCTATTGTTGTTTTCATCTTCCTTGGCTACACCGCGTTGGTGACCATGAATGGAATTCTGCGCATCTTCGTTGACAGCGTTTTGCGTGCAGATGCCGTCACCCTGCAATTGCAGGGCTTGCAAACGTTGCCTCACCTGCTGGGCATGACCGACAAGATTTCGCATCTGTCAGTGGCCATTGTGTTATCCCTGCTGATCTTGGCCTTTGTCTTTGCCAACAAGGAATTTCGCCAGAATCGCGACAACCTGCTAGCCGGGATTGTGGTCGGCGGTGTGGTCGTTGCTGGTTGGTATGCAACCGGCTACCTTGGTTTCGGCGAAGACCCGGAGACCATGGAATTGACCTATCTTGGAACCGATTCACGCGGCCCAGAGTCGATGACGTTTGTAGGACCACTTGCCTACACTATGGATTTATGGGCTTACTGGCGCGACAAACGAGTCACCTTTGGCGTAGCCAGCGTATTTGGCGTCGTCGTTGGCTCATTCATTTATTCATTATTGAGCCGAAGCTTCCGCTGGGAATATTTCAACTCGCCACAAGACATGTTCAGACATATCCTAGGGGCAATCCTGATGGGATTTGGTGGCATAACTGCAATGGGCTGCACGATTGGTCAAGCCGTAACGGGCGTTTCCACTTTGGCGATCAGTTCATTCATCGTATTCTTTGGCATCGTCGCGGGCTCAGCCATCACCATGAAAATTCAGTATTACCTGATGATGCGAGATGCCTGATGCAAATGTTTCATTCAAGTTGTGCAACATGCGGTCGATAATGAATTAAATCAGCGCATATATGCGTTCCAGTTTGAAAGGGGTTTCAATGCGTAAGCTGTTGATAGGTTCATTGATGATGGGGCTAGTGGCATTCATGCCATCTGCTCCTGTCTTAGCCGATTCCGAACCGACCAAAGCGATCAACTTCGAGTTTGTGGACGTGAATGGCAAAGCCCTCAAATTGTCTGATTTCAAGGGGAAATGGGTTCTGGTCAATTTCTGGGCACCTTGGTGTCCGCTATGCTGGGTTGAAGTCCCCACTCTCAACGAACTCAACAAACGAAAAGATTTTGTGGTGATCGGCGTCGGCCTCGACTATGGACCCGACGAGAGCATCGTCAAGGACACCGCAAACAGGCACAGTATCGAGTTTTACGCTGTCGTCGCGGGTGGCGCTCGCCGCAATCCTGACAGCCCCTTCCGTCAGGTTGGACCGGTTGACTTTTACCCCACTTCCTACATCTATGATCCGAATGGCGAAATCGTCATGTTCATCCCTGGACAAGTCAGGATGAACAAGATTCTTGCGTTTATGGATGACTACAAGGCCAAAAACACCCAGTTCGCGGGCAATAAACGGTCAGATGCGGCACCCGCCACTCCGATCCAGGAAGTCACTTACAGCAAGCCTGGAACACGTGCACCCGCTAATGCGGCACCCGCAGCCAAGAAGCCGGCAAAATCGATAACTTATTAATATAAATTCCGCGCTATTCCTGGTTGACCGCTGGGGTGTTTTTTAGAATAATTGCGGACTTTTCTGGGTCGGTAGCTCAGCCGGTAGAGCAGCGGACTTTTAATCCGTTGGTCGCGAGTTCGAATCTCGCCCGACCCACCAATAGGGGCTGTTAGCTCAGTTGGTAGAGCAGCGGACTCTTAATCCGTAGGTCGAGTGTTCGAGCCACTCACAGCCCACCATTCAAAGGGGTTTGGATTTATCCAGATCCCTTTTCCATTTTCGCATCGCGGCAAGTGTCCAGTAGTCTTGACCTAAATTGGCGCAGTCGCTAGTGTTGAACTCTTTTGGACAAACAAGATAATCTCACCATGGCAGACATGGAATTGACTGGTGCGGAGATCGTGGTTAGTTGCTTGCGGGACGAAGGGGTGAAGCACCTGTTCGGCTATCCCGGGGGCGCTGTACTCAACATCTACGACGAAATTTACAAGCAGACCGCCTTTAAGCACATTCTGGTCCGTCATGAACAAGCAGCCGTGCATGCCGCTGATGCTTATGCTCGAGCCACTGGCGAAGTCGGTGTGGCGATCGTGACCTCCGGACCTGGCGCTACCAATGCTGTGACCGGTATTGCGACCGCCTACATGGACTCAATCCCGATGGTGGTCATTTCCGGGCAGGTGCCAACCCCGGCCATCGGCCAGGATGCATTTCAGGAAGTTGACATGGTCGGCATTACCCGCCCATGTGTGAAACATAACTTTCTGGTTCGGGACGTGCATGATCTGGCCGCCACGATGAAAAAGGCGTTCTATATTGCCGCAACCGGGCGGCCTGGCCCGGTAGTCGTCGACATTCCCAAGGATGTCACCCAGCATCGTTGTCATTACGATTACCCGAAGAGCGTTTCCATGCGCTCTTACAACCCCACCAGCAAGGGTCATAGCGGCCAGATCAAGAAAGCCGCGCAAATGTTGCTGGAGGCGAAGCGGCCGATGATTTACACCGGCGGCGGTGTGGTTCTGGGAAACGCAGCGGCTCAAGTCATCGAACTGGTTCGCATGTTGGGTTATCCGACCACCAGCACCCTGATGGGATTGGGCGGTTATCCGTCACCCGATCCACTGTTTCTCGGTATGCTAGGCATGCATGGCACGATTGAAGCCAACATGGCAATGCAGCACTGTGACGTTCTGCTTGCGGTGGGAGCGCGCTTTGATGACCGTGTCATCGGCAACCCGAAGCATTTCGCCAAAGAAGCGCGTCGAATCATTCATATCGACGTCGACCCGTCCTCCATTTCAAAGCGCGTTCGCGTTGATATCCCCATCGTGGGTGATGTCGCACAAGTGTTGGATGAAGTCATCAAGTTGCTGCAAGCCGATACAACCAAGCCTGACGCTCAGTCACTCAAGGCATGGTGGGCGCAAATTGAATTATGGCGGGCGCAGGATTGCCTAAAGTACGACCGCGCCGCAGCAGTCATCAAACCGCAGTTCGTGATCGAAAAACTATATGAGGTGACGCAGGGTGATGCCTATGTCACCTCCGACGTCGGCCAGCATCAGATGTGGGCGGCGCAGTATTACCAATTCGACAAGCCACGGCGCTGGATCAACTCTGGCGGGCTTGGCACCATGGGTTTTGGTCTGCCCGCCGCGATGGGTGTGCAACTGGCATTTCCCGATGCGATGGTGGCCTGCGTCACTGGCGAAGGCAGCATCCAGATGAACATCCAGGAGCTTTCCACCTGCAAGGAGTGGAACCTGCCGCTCAAGGTGATCCTGCTCAATAACGGCTATCTCGGCATGGTGCGGCAATGGCAGGAGTTCTTCTACGAAGAACGCTATGCTGAGTCGTACATGAATTCATTGCCTGATTTCGTCAAACTGGCGGAGGCCTACGGCCATGTCGGCATTACTGTCGACAAGCCGGAAGATGTTGAGCCTGCATTGCGCGATGCCTTTGGCAAATACAAGGATCGTCTGGTTTTTCTCAACTTCCTGACTGATCCACGTGAAAATGTGTTCCCAATGATCCCGGCTGGCAAAGGCTTGTCCGAGATGATTCTGCTCTAAGGCAAAGCCATGCGTCACATCATCTCATTGCTCATGGAAAACGAATCTGGCGCGTTGTCCCGTGTCGCGGGTCTGTTTTCCGCGCGTGCATACAATATTGAATCCCTCACCGTCGCGCCGACTGAAGATGCCACGCTGTCGCGCATGACCATCGTCACCCGCGGCTCAGCCGATGTGATTGAGCAGATCACCAAGCAACTCAACAAGTTGATCGACGTGGTCAAAGTGCAAGATCTGACTGATGGCAGCCATATCGAACGCGAACTGATGCTGGTCAAGGTCCGCGCTACCGGCGATCAGCGGGAAGAGATGAAACGTCTGACCGATATTTTTCGCGGCCGGATACTGGATGTATCAGACAGGACTTACACCATCGAGTTGACCGGTCCAGTTTCAAAACTGGACGCCTTTCTGGTGGCGGTCGATGCGTCCAACATATTAGAAACCGTCAGAACGGGTGCATCCGGCATAGGGCGCGGCGACCGTATCATGAAGATTTGATTGCAACGAAAGGAAATGACATGAAGGTTTATTACGAAAAAGACGCCGACCTCTCTTTGATCAAGAAGAAGAAGGTTGCAATTGTGGGTTATGGCTCACAGGGTCACGCCCATGCCAACAACCTGAAAGACTCAGGTGTCAAGGTGACCGTCGGCCTACGCAAGGA
>JAIFLB010000143.1 GCA_020049245.1 Betaproteobacteria bacterium
ATCGGCTTCTTGCCGGTGACCTGACATACACGTGCCATGAGCGATTACCTCTTAAAATGGCTGAATCGGAAAGCCGACGTTTATATCACAGGGGCATTGCGGCAGTCAAAGCCAACCACGTTCGGCGAACGATAAACCGTCTCTTCCGGCGACGATGATGTGGTCAAGCACCTTCACATCCACCAATCCCAACGCGGCTTTCAGTTGATCGGTGAGCCAGCGGTCGGCCTGGCTGGGTTCAGCGACGCCGGAAGGATGGTTGTGAGCCAGGATGACGCCGGCGGCGTTCCAGGCCAGCGCCTGCTTGACCACTTCACGCGGATACACCGAAGTTTGTGTGAGCGTGCCGCGAAACAATTCGGGCGCCGCCAGCACCCGATTCTGGCTATCCAGGAACAGCACCATGAACACTTCATGGCCAAGACCACGCATTTTGAGTTGCAGGTAATCACGCACGGTTTGCGGTGAATTCAGTGCATCGCCATGCCGCATTTCCTCGCCCAGCGCGCGCTTGGCCATTTCCAGCACCGCCTGCAGTTGCGCGTATTTGGCCGGCCCCATGCCGGGGATCGCGCTGAAGTCTGCAAGAGTGGAGGCAAACAGGGGGTTGAGGCCGTTGAAGCGTTCCAACAAATCACGCGCCAGATCGACCGCGCTCTTGCCGGGCACCCCGACGCGCAGAAAAATCGCCAGTAACTCCGCGTCCGACAAGGCAGCCGCGCCGCGCTCCAGGAGTTTCTCGCGTGGCCGGTCGCCGGCAGGCCAGTCCATGATCGACATGATTTTTCTCCCTGTTTGTTGTCATGCCCTGCAGGTCGAACGGGTTATTCGCAGAGCATGCCGTCTTCCGCCCAGGCGCGCACATCGCGCGCCCATTCTTTTGATCCACCCGGCACCGCCGGGAATTTTCCATTTGGCGTCATGCCGTTATCCAACGCCCAGTGGACGCGTTTATCGTGCAACAAGTGGGCAAGCAACAGGCTGTTGACGTCGCCGGTGCCCAGATTTTTCTTGGCGATCAAGCACGTTTCTTGCGCGCTCTTCCCGGTCCAGTCCATCTTTTCATGCGGCGCCATCCATTCGCCACGCGGCAAACCGGTAAGGCGAGGCGTGTGGCAGTTGTCACACAGATAGCGGGAACGATGCGAGTTGAAAGCGCGGCCCTTGTTTTGCCGACTGTTGAACTGGTGGCATTGCAGGCAGCGCGGATTCTGGAACTTGGCGTAGAGCGCATCGCTGAATCGGGTCGGCTCCGAATCGGCAAATGACGCAGCCGGCACAAGCAGTGCCAGCAGCCAGCCAACCAATAGCAGAAAATTTTTCATGCCCGTCATCATGCCGACTCGATCAGTTCTTCCGGTGGCGCTGCCGGGCTGAAAATATCCTGATAAGCGGCATAGGTCGAAGTCAGCGTCCAGGGCACGAAAACCAGCAGGCCAAGACCAAAAGGTAGTAGCAGCGCGACCATGCCGACGACGCCAAGGATCAGGCTATAAACCAGAATCGACCGCCAGTTGACCCAGCATGCCCAAAGGCTCCACCAGAGGGCGCGCCCGGCGGGATAGTTTTCGAACATCACCAGGGCGGGAGCAAACCAGGTCGCCATCAGCAGCGGCACAAACAACAGCGTGCCCAGGCTCATTGCCGGCAACGCCGTGGCCAAGATCAGTTCAGCCTGTTCAGGCGTCATCGCCGCCGGGTTCTGAGCTTGGTGCAGCAAGGCTTCCATGTCGCCACCGGTGAAAAACTTCACCATCTGGAAGATCAGCAGCGTCACCAGCATGTACAAGCCGCCGATGATCAACAAGGTATCGCGACGTTCACGCCAGCCGGCGGCGAGATAGAGGAAGGAGACCGTTTCGCCGTTGCTGCCGCCACGACAGGCCGCCATATAACCGGCGACGATGAAGGGAGACAGCACATGCACGGCGACTACGCCGACGAGCGGCAGCATGCCGACCGCCAGCAAAACGAGAAAAACCAGTGCAGTCATCCCCGACCAGGGAATCGGCGCCAGCATGAACAGGCGCCAACCTTGTTTGATCCAGACAAGGCCAGCGGCAGCGGGTGGGCGCGAAATGGTGAGCGAATTCATCGTCTTGACGGGGAATGACGGGTAAAAAATGGCGCAATAAACTCAGCGCGTCGTTGCTGACAAGCATAGTCGGCAACGTATGGTCGCATTCAGGCTTAAAACTCGTGAATCACCCAGAGCGGAACCTGAAAATTCGGTGACAGATCGTCGTACTTGCGCATCTGACCATCGCCGCGCTGGTCGATCAGGAAATAGGGCCTGCCGTGCGGCGGGGTGACCTTGATCATGTAAAGACGGCCTTTGACGCGATATTCCTCGACCCGTTCATCACCCCGCTGAACGATGGTGATCTGGGGTTCGAGGTCAGGATCGACCATGCCGGGTGGCGGCGGAATATCAGGCAGCGGCGTCAATCCCGCAGGTTTGTCGGCGGCCGTCAGAGCCGGTGAAACAAGCAGCAAGCTGACAAGCAGTAGAGCAGTGGATCGCATGTTGAAAACCTCGTTATCAGGCTTTCATTCTAGCTGCTTCAGGCCATCTTGCCGGCTTGGCGCTTCAGGCGTAACAGCGCAGCTTGAGCGAGAACTGCGACAACGCGGCAATACCGCTGGCTTCCGCTTTCTGGCACCAGTCCTGCAACTGTCTGACCAATTGCTCGCGCGAAGCGGTGGAGCGACCCCAGACCGAAACCAGGTCTTGCCGCATCTGGTAGAGGGTGCGCAGTTGCTCGCTACGCGACAAAACAGATTGCAACCTGGCCTGCTCGGACGCCTGCAGTTCATTCTGATCCCGGTTCAGCCAACGCCGAATATCACGCATTTCAGGCAAATTCTCCGCGAGTACGCCGCGCAGCTTTTCCAGTTCCTGCGTGTAAACCTTCTGCATGATGCGCGAGTAGCGGGTCATCACGTCATAGCGATGGGTAATGATCGCGTGTAGCAGGTCGGTATCGCAGAAGTGCTTGATCTCGCCCCAGCGGACTTTCGGTGCCACTTTCTTGACACTGGCCAGGCCGAGCAACTCCAAGGCGCGGATATAAGCCCAGCCGATGTCGAATTCGTACCAGCGATTCGACAACTTCGCCGAACTGCCATACGCGTGATGGTTGTTATGCAGCTCCTCGCCGCCGATCAGGATGCCCCAGGGCACGATATTGGTGCTGGCGTCTTCACAGGCAAAATTGCGATAGCCCCAGAAGTGGCCGATGCCGTTGATCACCCCGGCCGCAAAGAATGGAATCCAGATCATCTGAACCGCCCAGATGGTCAATCCGATCGGCCCGAACAGCACCAGCTGAATGGCGAGCAGAATCAAGATGCCGGCGAAGGTATGCGGCGTGTAGAGGTTGCGCTCCAGCCAGTCATCCGGCGTGCCATGACCGTAGCGATCCAGCGTTGCCTGGACTTTGGCTTCGGCGCGATACAACTCGGCACCCTGCCAGAGCACTTTCCTGATGCCGAATATCTGCGGACTGTGCGGATCTTCTGTGGTTTCGCACTTGGCGTGGTGTTTGCGGTGAATCGCGACCCAGGCTTTGGTTACCGTGGCGGTGGTGAACCACAGCCAGAAACGAAAAAAATGACTCGCCACGGGGTGCAGGTCGAGGGCCCGATGTGCCTGGGCGCGGTGCAGAAAGATGGTGACGCTGGCGATGGTGATATGGGTCAGCACGAGGGTAACCAACACATAACCCCACCAAGGCAAATCAATCATTCCATTCAGATAGGCGCTCATTCATCTCTCGTAAGTAAATAACGGAAAGGCATTCTAACGCCGCGCTCAGACTTGCGGGCTGGCGTGGTGAATGACCCGTTGCGGGTAGGGGATTTCAATCCCCTCGCGTTTGAACACGGTCCATATTTCCCAGTTGAGGTCAGAACGCAAATTCGCCTCGCCCTGTTCCGGATCAGTGATCCAGACCGCCAACTCGAGATCGATGCCGTTGTCACCAAAGTTCTTCAGGCGAAGGATGGGCTCATGCGTGTCGAGAACGCGTTCATGCCGCCTGGCAATATCCAGCATGATCTCGCGAACCCGTTCCAGGTCACTGCTGTAGGCGACCTGAACCGCCAGCAGGATCAGGTTTTCCTTGTCGGTCAGACTGTGATTGATCACCGGCGTGGTGATCATGGTTTCGTTGGGAACGATACTTTCGCTGCCGTTGAGGCTGCGGATCACGGTGTAGCGGGTAGCGATTTCCTTTACTTCACCGTAATGCGGCCCCACCTCGACCATGTCACCGATGCGCACCGACTGATCAAGCAGCAAGGTGAAGCCGGAAACATAGTTGGCAGCGATCTTCTGCAGACCCAGGCCGAGGCCAACGCCAAGCGCGCCGCCGAATACCGACAGCACGGTGATGTCGATGCCGACCAACGGCAACGCGATCAACACCGCCAGCAGCACCAGCACCGAACGCGCCAGCTTGGTCAATGCCAGACGGATATTGCCGCTCAGCGGCATCGAGCCGATGACCCGGTGTTCAATGACATGCGCCAGCCACAACGCCAGCACCAGCGTCGCCGCCAGCGAGAGCAGACCGGTCAACACGGTATAGATGGACAGATGCTGTTTGCCGATATCGAAACCGATGCTGTCCAGCGCATGAATCACCTCATCCAGATACCCAGCCAGGTAAAGCGCAAACACACCCCAAATCAGCCAGGACACCAGACGTTCGACGGCGTGCAGCATGCGGGTTGGCTTGAGCACTCGGCGCAAGATGAAAAAGCAACTCTGGATCGCCAGAAATGACAGCAGCAAGGGCACCGCCAGGTTGAACAGGTGCACGCTCTGCCAGTGCCCGATCAACAAGCGGCTGATCAACACCAGGGGCAGCATGCTTGCCGGTAAAACCAGGCGGTTCCAGTCGCTACCGGTGAGACTGTCGTGCCAGCCAGCCACCTCCGACAAACCCCGGCGCAGCCGGCGCACGCCGAACCAGGTGACGATCGCGATGCCGGCCAGCGCGGTGAGCTCGATCAGCATCTCGTGATTGCCGAGGTAACGGAGCAGCGGGTCGATCAGGTTGTCGAAATGTTCAGAATTGTTCATGGCGGGAAATGCAGGGTGACGGCTTGGTGTTGGCTTGGTGTTGGCTTGTTACACCGGATCAGCGCCGCAAGGGCAGCGAATGAATTTTATGTCTGCGCCAATTGGCAGCATAGGTTTCCGCCAGGTTCAGATTGCCGCGCAGGATCAGCAAATTCTCCGCATTGCGGTGTTGTCCGGCGTGGGTAAAGTTGAATGAACCGGTAATCACCGCCGCATCCGGCATGCCGTTATCGATGATCATCACCTTGTTGTGCGCGGCCGCATGTTCGGCATCGAGCCACACCGGCACGCCCTGCTCGGCCAGCCAGACCACCCGGCTGGTCGCGACGCTATCCATCTGGCGGGCATCGGCAATCACCTGCACATCGACGCCGCGCCGCCTGGCGTCGACCAGCGCCTGCGCGATGTCCTTGTGGGTGAAGCTGTAGGTTTGCACCAGCACCTGGCGTTTGGCCTTGCGCAGAGAATCGACGATCAAGCCCGCGACATCATCGCCCGGCGTGAAAGCAACCTGCAGCGTACCGCGTGCATTCAGTTGCAACGGCGCGTCGGCGTGGGCTGAAGCAGCGGCCAGCAACGCCGCGAACACGAACGCCGGGAAGCGGCTTAAGCGATTCAAGCCGCGCGTTCCATCACCGCCGCGAAGAAGCCATCGGTGCCATGTTTCGCGGTGTCGAGGCGCAGATAGTCTCCCATCTTCAAGTCGATATGTTGCGCCGTCAGCACGTCCCCGGCCGGGAGCAACTTGAACTCCGGATGCGCCGCGAGGAAGGCGGCGACGACGTCTTCGTTCTCCGCCACCAGCAGGCTGCAGGTGGCGTAAACCAGGCGACCGCCGGCTTTTACCAGGCGTCCGGCGGATTCCAGAATGTTCTGCTGAATCTGGGTCAGCTCGGCCACCGATTCCGCGCTCTGCCGCCATTTCAGGTCCGGATTGCGACGCAAGGTGCCGAGTCCGGAACAAGGCGCATCGACCAGCACGCGATCGAACTTGCCAGCCAGGCGTTTCACCTTGGCATCGCGTTCATGCGCGATCAGCAACGCCTGCACGTTCTGCAAGCCGGAACGAACCAGACGCGGCTTCATCTTGCCGAGGCGTTTTTCAGATGTATCGAAGGCGTACAGACGACCGCTGCCGCGCATCAAAGCGCCAAGCAGCAAGGTCTTGCCACCGGCGCCGGCGCAAAAATCGCACACCATCTCGCCGCGCTTCGGCGCCAGCATCAAACCCAGGAGCTGACTGCCTTCGTCCTGCACTTCGACACTGCCATCAAGAAACAGCGGATGTTTCTGCAACGCCGGCTTGCCTTGCAAACGCATGCCCAGCGGCGACAGCGGCGTCGCGCTGGCAACCACGCCTTCTCGATTCAACTGAACCAGCACTTCATCACGCGTCGCCTTCAGCGGATTCACCCGCAAGTCAAGCGGCGCGGCGCTGTTCAGGCTATTCATCAAAGTCGGCAAATGCTCACCGTACTGGGCGGCAAGCCGTTCATACAGCCAATCCGGCAGATCAAGCTGCACCGCTTCCGGCTGATCTTCCAGCTTGGCGCCCTTCAGGCTGCGCAGCCATTCCAGCTCGGCCTTGTCCAACTGAGACTGTTCCGCCAGCGCCTCGAATTCACGCATGTTGCGGCCGCCATGCCGCGCCAGCCAGGCCAGCAGCAAACGGCGCGGCGTGGCCGGCGCGGCCAGTACCTGCAAACTGCGCAATCGCCGCAACACGCCGTACACCGCTTCCGCGATGAACGAACGGTCGCGCGCGCCAAAATTGGGATAGTTGCGGAAGAAGGCGGAGAGCTGGGCATCCGCCGGCTTTTCTAGTTCGAGCAACAAGCCAAGCGCCTCGATCGTCGGCGCCAGATCGAGACCGGACGCACTCGCTACCTCGGCTCTGGCCGCCTTTGCGCCGTTACTGGCATTGGGCTTCGCGCCCGAGCGCAGCGTATTTCTGGGTTTGTGAAGTCTTGGCTTAAGCGACGTCATGACGGGTTCCGGTGGAGAGCAGGAAATCGAGAAAAGTACGCGCCACCACCGAGCGCTGACGCCCGGCGGGATAAACCGCATACCACTGTCGAATGATAGGAAATCCCTGCACATCGAGTACGGCAAACTGCGCCGGATCGTGCAGAGCAAGGGTGTGTTGCGAAAGTACCGAGATACCAAGGCCGGTCAATACAGCCTGCTTGATGGATTCGTTATTGCCCAATTCCATGCGCGGCTTCAGCGTCAAACCATTCTCGGCGAACAGCCGTTCCGCCGCCTTGCGCGTGCCGGAACCCGGTTCACGCAGCAGCCAGGGCTCATCCGCCAGACGCGAAAGCGGGATATGACGCGACTTGGACAGGGGATGATTCGGTGCCGCCAGCACGATCAACGGGTTCTCCATGAACGGGATGGCGGTCACCGCCAATCCCTCCGGCGGCTGGCCCAGAACGTAGAGATCATCGAGACCGGCGGTGAGCGACTCCAGCACCAGCTCGCGGTTGGTGACGCGCAGCGAAATCTTGATGCCGGGATGCAATTGGGCGAACTCGCCGAGCAAACGCGGGATGAAATAACTGGCGGTGGAAATCACGACCAACCGCAAAGTGCCTTGCGTCAGTCCCTGGCGCGCCACCAGCGACAACTCATAGCGCTTGACCGCGCCGAGAATCTCGCGCGCCGTGGTAACCAGTTCCTGGCCTTGGTCCGTCAATTTGACGCGCTTGCTGTTCTGTTCCAGCAGGGGATGGCCAACCGCTTCGGCGAGCTTTTTCAACTGCATCGACACCCCGGGTTGCGATAAATGCAGCTCCACCGCAGCCCGCGACAACGAAAGATGACGGGCAGTCGATTCAAAAACCTGGAGTTGGCGCAGAGTCAGATGCAGCATCGAGCGATTATAAGTAAATACTTATGCCGACCATCACAAATCATGATTTTTTCTTATGACGCAAACTCACTATAGTTCACCGCATTCCACGTAGGGGCAATGCACGCAAAGGCCTGACCTCGGAATAGTCAAATTCAGTACAAACGCATCTTTAAAGGAGCAAGTCATGGATCAGTCAGCACGTTATTCCGACCTCAGCCTGAAAGAAGAAGACCTGATCAAGGGCGACAAGCACATTCTGGTCGCGTATCACATGGAGCCGGCCACCGGCTACGGTTACCTGGAAGTCGCCGCCCACATCGCCGCCGAGTCCTCCACCGGTACCAACGTCGAAGTCTCCACCACCGACGACTTCACCAAGGGTGTTGACGCGCTGGTTTACTTCATCGACGAAGCCAAGGGCGTGATGAAGGTTGCCTACCCGAACGACCTGTTCGATCGCAATATCATCGACGGTCGCGCCATGATCGTTTCGTTCCTGACCCTGGCGATTGGTAACAACCAGGGCATGGGCGACGTGAAGAACCTGCAGATGCAGGATTTCTATGTGCCCTGGTCCATGCTGCGCCTGTTCGACGGCCCGTCGAAAGACATCACCGACATGTGGGACATCCTCGGTCGCTCGCGCACCGATGGCGGTTACATCGCCGGCACCATCATCAAGCCGAAGCTGGGCCTGCGCCCCGAGCCGTTCGCGGCCGCCGCTTACCAGTTCTGGCTGGGTGGCGACTTCATCAAGAACGACGAACCCCAGGGCAACCAGGTATTCTGCCCGGCCAAGAAGGTCTACCCGCTGGTGTATGACGCAATGAAACGCGCCATGGACGAAACCGGCCAGGCCAAGCTGTTCTCCGCCAACATCACCGCTGACGACCATTACGAAATGCTCGCCCGTGCTGACTTCATCCTCGAGACCTTCGGACCGGACGCCAACAAGGTGGCCTTCCTGGTTGACGGTTACGTCGGCGGCCCCGGCATGATCACCACCGCCCGTCGCCAGTACCCCGGCCAGTACCTGCACTACCACCGGGCCGGTCACGGCGCCATCACCTCGCCGTCCGCCAAGCGTGGCTACACCGCCTTCGTGCTGTCCAAGATGTCGCGTCTGCAAGGTGCTTCCGGCATCCACGTCGGCACCATGGGCTACGGCAAGATGGAAGGTGGCAAGGACGACCGCAACATCGCCTACATGATCGAGCGCGATTCCGCTGACGGCCCGTACTACCACCAGGAATGGCACGGCATGAAGCCGACCACCCCGATCATCTCCGGCGGCATGAACGCACTGCGTCTGCCCGGCTTCTTCGAGAACCTGGGTCACGGCAACGTCATCAACACCTCCGGTGGCGGCTCCTACGG
>JAIFLB010000136.1 GCA_020049245.1 Betaproteobacteria bacterium
ATCAGGAAAAACGACAGATGCGGCATGCCCGGGATAATGCCCATCAAAGCCAGGATACCGGCGGTCAGGAACAAAGTTTGCGGTCGGCCGAACAACTGGCCGGTCAGCTGCTCGCTCAAATCCTGGTCGCTGGAGACGCGTGACACCACGATGCCGGCGGCGGTGGAAATGACCAGCGCCGGAATCTGCGCCACCAGACCATCACCGATGGTCAGCAGCGTGTAGTTGCTGCCGGCGGCGGCAAAACTCATGTCGTGCTGCACCATGCCGACAATCAGGCCGCCGATAACATTGATCAGCATGATGATGATGCCGGCCACGGCATCGCCGCGGACAAACTTCGACGCACCGTCCATCGAGCCGTAGAAATCGGCTTCCTGGGCAATCTCCGCCCGCCGCCGCCGCGCTTCGTCCTCGCCGATCAAGCCGGCATTGAGGTCGGCGTCAATCGCCATCTGCTTGCCCGGCATGGCATCCAGAGTGAAACGCGCGGAAACCTCGGCGATCCGCCCGGCGCCCTTGGTGATCACCATGAAGTTGATCAGCACCAGAATAATGAAAACGACCAGACCGACTGCGTAGTTGCCACCGACCAAAAAATGGCCGAACGCCTCGATCACCTTGCCCGCCGCATCGGTGCCGGTATGGCCTTCGAGCAGCACGACGCGAGTGGAGGCCACGTTGAGTGACAGACGCAACAAGGTGGTCAGCAGCAACACCGTCGGAAACACCGAGAATTCCAGCGGCTTCGTGGTGTAAAGGCTGATCAGCAGCACAATCATCGCCAGCGCGATGTTGAAGGTGAACAACAGATCGAGCAGAAACGGCGGCAATGGCAACACCATCATCGCCAACACCATGATCACCAGAATCGGCGCGGCCAGCTTCTGCATTTGCGATCCACGCGGCAACAGCATTGCTTGCGCCATCAAGTCGCCTCAAGCCGGGTGGCGGGATCAAGTTTCGCCGGTACTTGCCAGTCGCTCGGCAACACTGGGTTGAGGGACTGATTGAGTTGATAAACATAGGCCAGCACTTGCGCGACGGCAGTAAACAAGGTGCCGGGAATCACCTCGCCAACTTCGACATGACGATGCAGCGCCCGCGCCAGAGGCGGCGCTTCGACGATCGGCACGCGATGTTCACGCGCCAACTCCTTGATCCGCTCGGCCACCAGTTGCGAACCTTTCGCCAGCACAACCGGCGCCGACATGCCCTTTTCCTCGTACTTGAGCGCCACGGCAAAGTGCATCGGATTGGTCACCACCACATCCGCCTGCGGAATCGCCTGCATCATCCGACGCCGTGCCACCTCGCGTTGCAGCGACCGGATGCGCGCCTTGATTTGCGGATCGCCTTCGATTTCCTTGCCTTCCTGGCGGACTTCTTCCTTGGTCATCCGCAAGCCGTGGTGATAGTTCCATAACTGGAATGGCACATCGAGCAGCACAATGAAGGCAAACGCCGCCACCGAGGCCAGGAAAGTGAACAACGCGATCTGCCCAAAATGCACCACGGCGGATGCCAGCGGCTCGTTTGCCAACGCAAGAATACCGTCATGCTGATGCCAGATCATCCAGCCCGCGACACCGGCGATCAGCCCGCCCTTGAGCAGCGCCTTGACCAGTTCAGCCAGCGAATTAAGCGAAAACATGCGGCCAATGCCGGAAATCGGATTCAGTTTCGAGAAGTTGAATTCGAGCGCCTGCGCCGAGAACACCCAGCCCGACAGCATCAGATTGGCCGCCACAGCGGAGACCACGACAGTAATTGCCATCGGCATATAAAGCCAAACACCATCGATGCCCGCTTCCATCAGATTGCGCCCCATCATTGAGGCATTGACGATATCGGCACGATCAAAACTCAGGGAGTTGCGCATCAGGCGATGCAAGCCCTGATACATGAAAACCCCTAGCATCGCGATGACCGAGGCACTCGCCAGCAACACGGCAAGTGTCGCCAGTTCACGTGAACGCGGCACATTGCCACGCTCGCGAGCCTGCTCCAGCTTGCGCGCCGATGCTGGTTCTGTGCGTTCGAGATCGCTGTCTTCCGCCATCCTCGGGTCCGGCGGAAAGCCGGCTCGGGGTTATTTAAGTGGGCGCGAGTTTAGCACGCGAGAAACCGCCTGAATGCCGCGCCGGCGCGCTGAATTCAAGCCGTTTCAGGACAACACCGGGTCCGATCAGGACCGCCGCGATACCCCTGCCAGTTTAATAAGCCAACTGCGGAATCACATCGAGCACAGCATGCGTATCCCGATTCACCAGGATCACATCAGCACCGAGGGTCAAGCGTGTGTAGGGTGCCGGTAAATAGGGCAACAACTTGTCCAGTTCGGTTGGCAACTTGTTCGGGCGCAGGCCCGTGTCGAGCAGGTCGCCCGGCTTGATCTGCTGTGCCGGAATCGGGTCGGATCGCTTCCGATCAATACCCTGCGAATAAAACCTGATGATCGTTTTACGATCTGTTTCCGAAAAAAGCATCCCGGCGACTTCCGGCTTGGCAGCCGGCTTTGTCGCACATCCCGTGATCAGCAAACTGGCCAGTACAAGAAAATCCCGACGTTGCATGACGCCCCCTCTGGTGACATGGACAAGGAGGTTCTGTTTACCAAAAGGCGTCGCGCGAAACTTTGAGCAGTATCAATAAGTTGACGAAAAACCACAGATCGTTGTCACCAACCTGAACATTCAGGCTTGGCGGGCAAACCGGCTTGAAGTGCGATTCAGGCCTTTCGGTGCTCACCTGGCGCGCATTCTGTTGTTCTTGGCGTTGTGCTCAAGTTCGCACAGCCCGAGCGCTTCCATCAGCGGAGGAATGTAGACGCCGAAGCGACCACGCAGGCCTTTCTTCAAGCCATACCAGCCGCCGACCGGATTCGACTCCGAGCGACCCCAACTTTCGACAGAGCCTTCTTTGGCAGGCTTCTGTTCATCGGTTCCACCGAGTTCGACCCAGTCTCCAGCTTGCTTGAGCATCGCGTGCAAGTCATCGATACACCTTGCGTCATAGTGGAGAACCGTACTTCCCACGGTACAGACAAGTATCTTTTTGCCATTTTTCTCGTCCGTGTGCATCGTGTACTCGGACGTCCCAGGCGGAGTCTTGAGCTTCCAAGGATTGTCTTTGGATCGAATGAGCTGAGTTTCCATGGTTTTCCTTTCGTATGAGAAAAGGGAACGCTGGCTATTGGATGGCCAATCGAAAAAAACTGCCGTTCAGGTTGCGCAAGTTAGATTCAGGCTGATTTCAAATACTTGATTGTTTTTATCATGTATGGCGTCTACATTGGAATCAGCAAGTTAGCCTACTTCCTTAATGTGAGTATCTGATCATTTGGCGAATACCACTTGTTTGCCAAATAGAGGACAGCAATGAAAACACTCGTCTTACCCCTCCTCGCTTTGCTGATGCTGTTCGTTCTGTTGCTCACCGTATTAAACGAATATCACAACGCACGTATCGATGAGCGCAAGAAACTGGGACACAGGCCATCGCTACAGCCAGACCTTCATCGTTTTTACTCACTGACGCTTCCGTTTGAAGGCGGTGATCATCTCCGATGAGTTGCTGATAAACCTGTCTGCTTGATCCCGCACGGATCACGCATTACTAAATGGGCGCTGATTACAGCGCCCATTCTTAATTCCATACCAAAAAGGAACGGCTTTGTAGTAGCCGGCCTTGTTCCTTTCTGAACGCGTTCAGCGTGGAAGTGTGCTGCTGCCCATCAGGAAGATATCGACCGCTTGCGCGCACTGACGACCTTCGCGGATCGCCCAGACAACCAGCGACTGACCACGCCGCAGATCGCCAGCGGCGAAGACTTTGGTTTTGCTGGTGGCGTAGCTGTTGCTGCCTTCGGTTTCCGCCTTGGCGTTGCCGCGCGCGTCCTTTTCAACACCGAATGCTTCCAGAAGTTTCTGCACCGGACTGACGAAACCCATCGCCAGCAGGACCAGGTCGGCTTTCATCTCGAATTCGGAACCGGGCACTTCGGACATCTTGCCGTCCTTCCAGTCCAGACGCACCGCCTTTAGGCCGGTAACCTTGCCGTTCTCACCAATGAAAGACTTGGTGGCGACCGACCAGTCGCGCTGGCAGCCTTCTTCGTGCGAACTGGAGGTGCGCATTTTCAGCGGCCAGTTGGGCCAGGTCAGTGGGCGATTCTCATGTTGCGGCGGTTGCGGCATCAGTTCGAACTGGCTGACTGAGGCTGCGCCATGGCGGTTTGAGGTGCCGACGCAGTCGGAACCGGTATCGCCGCCACCGATCACCACGACATGCTTGCCGGTAGCGCGGAGTTGATTGGGCAGGTTGTCGCCAGCGACGAACTTGTTGTTCTGGCTGAGGAAATCCATGGCGAAATGGACACCGGCCAGGTCGCGGCCAGGCACCGGCAGGTCGCGCGGCTGTTCGGCGCCGCCGGCCAGGATCACGGCATCGAACTCGGCTTGCAACGCATCAGCAGAAACACTTTCGCCAACATGCTGATTGACGCGAAATTCAACGCCTTCCGCCGCCATCTGCGCCATGCGGCGGTCGATGTGGCTTTTCTCGAATTTGAAGTCGGGAATACCGTAGCGCAACAGGCCACCGATGCGGTCGTTCTTTTCCAGCAGCACCACGGCATGACCGGCGCGCGCCAGTTGCTGGGCGGCAGCCATGCCGGCGGGGCCGGAGCCGACCACGGCAACCTTCTTGCCGGTCTTTTTCGCCGCCGGTTGCGGCTTGACCCAGCCCATTTCCCAAGCCTTGTCGATGATCGCGTGTTCAATCGACTTGATGCCGACCGCGTCGTTGTTGATGTTCAACGTGCAGGCAGCCTCACACGGCGCCGGACAGATGCGGCCGGTGAACTCCGGGAAGTTGTTGGTGGAATGCAGCACGTCGATCGCCTGCCGCCAGTGCTGCGGGGTGTTCTTGAACACCAGATCATTCCAGTCCGGAATGATGTTGTTGATCGGGCAGCCGCTCATGCAGAACGGGATGCCGCAGTCCATGCAGCGCGCGCCTTGCACCTTGGCCTCATCATCGGAGAGATGAAGCACGAACTCGTTGTAGTTGGTCAGCCGCTCGGCAACCGGCAGGTTGGCTTCCGACAGCCGCGCATATTCGAGAAACCCGGTGATCTTGCCCATTACGCAGCCTCCAGCACTTTCTGTTCAGCCATTTCGATCAGGGCGCGCTTGTATTCATTCGGCATCACCTTGACGAACTTGCCACGATATTCATTCCAGTTGTCCAGCATGGTCTGTGCACCGACGCTGCCAGTGTAGGCGGCATGCTTTTCGATCAGCGCCTTCAGCGTGACCTCGTCGGCCTGCCCCTTGTGCTGCACTGCGCTGTTGCTGACCGATTCCGCCGGCTCGACCTTCTCCAGCGACACCATCGACAGGTTGCAGCGTTGCGCGAACAGGCCATCGGCATCCAGCACATACGCGACGCCGCCCGACATGCCGGCAGCGAAGTTGCGGCCGGTCTGGCCGAGCACAACGACGGTGCCGCCGGTCATGTATTCGCAACCATGATCACCGACGCCTTCCACCACAGCGGAAGCACCCGAGTTGCGCACGCAGAAACGTTCGCCGGCGACGCCGCGGAAATAGCTTTCGCCGGTGGTGGCGCCGTACATCACGGTATTTCCGACGATGATGTTCTCTGACGGCTTGGCGTTGAAGGTGGCCGGCGGACGGATCACGATGCGACCGCCGCACAGGCCCTTGCCGACGTAGTCGTTGCCTTCACCGGTGAGTTCAAACGTGATGCCGTGCGCCAGGAAAGCGGCGAAGCTCTGGCCGGCAGTGCCAGTCAGCTTGACCGTGATGGTGTCGGACGGCAGGCCGGCGTGGCCGTAACGGCTGGCGACCTGATTCGACAACATCGCACCGACCGTGCGGTTGACGTTGCTGATCTGGGTTTCGATCACCACGCTTTGGCCACCACTCTCGCCACCTTCCAGCGCCGGCATGGCCTGTTCGATCAGACTGTTGTCGAGCGCCCGCTCAAGCCCGTGATCCTGCGTCTCGCAATGGCTGCGCGCGACATCGGCGGCGACCTTGGGCTGGTAGAAAATCTTGCTGAAATCGAGCCCGCTCGCCTTCCAGTGGTCAATACCAGTGCGCGTATCGAGCAGATCGGAACGACCGACCAGATCGGAGAACTTGCGGATGCCCATGCGCGCCATCAGCTCGCGCGCTTCTTCTGCAACGAAGAAGAAGTAATTCACCACATGCTCAGGCTGGCCGGTGAATTTCTGGCGCAGCACCGGGTCTTGCGTGGCAACGCCAACCGGACAGGTATTGAGGTGACACTTGCGCATCATGATGCAGCCTTCGACCACCAGCGGCGCGGTGGCGAAGCCGAACTCGTCAGCGCCCAACAGCGCGCCGATGACCACATCGCGACCGGTCTTCATCTGGCCATCCACCTGCACCGCGACGCGGCCGCGCAACTGATTCAGCACCAGCGTCTGCTGGGTTTCAGCCAGGCCGATTTCCCACGGGCTGCCGGCATGCTTGATGGAAGACAGCGGCGAAGCGCCGGTGCCGCCGTCGTAGCCGGCGATGACGATATGGTCGGACTTGGCCTTGGCCACACCCGCCGCCACCGTGCCGACGCCGGTTTCCGACACCAGCTTGACCGAGATCGAGGCTTTTGGATTGGCGTTCTTCAGGTCATGAATGAGCTGCGCCAGGTCTTCGATGGAATAGATGTCGTGGTGCGGCGGCGGCGAAATCAGGCCGACGCCCGGCACCGAGAAACGCAGCTTGGCGATGTATTCGGACACCTTGCCGCCCGGCAATTGGCCACCCTCGCCCGGCTTCGCACCCTGCGCCATCTTGATCTGGATCTGATCCGCGCTGGCCAGGTATTCGGCAGTAACGCCGAAACGACCGGAAGCCACCTGCTTGATCTTCGAACGCATCGAATCCCCGGCTTTCAGCGGGATGTCGGCGACGACACGGCTCTTGCCGATCAATTCGGACAAGGTGGTGTCGGTCTTCACCGGCTGGAAGCGCACCGCATCCTCGCCGCCTTCGCCGGTGTTGGACTTGCCGCCGATCCGGTTCATCGCCAGTGCCAGCACGGTATGCGCCTCGGTGGAAATGGAACCGAGCGACATTGCGCCGGTGGCAAACCGGGTGACGATGCTGGCCGCCGATTCGACTTCTTCCAGCGGCACCGGCGCACCGGCCGACTTGATCTCGAACAGGCCGCGCAGCGTCAGATGACGCTTGCTCTGATCGTTGATCAGACGGGCATATTCCTTGTAGGTCTCGTACTTGCCGGTGCGTGTCGCGTTCTGCAATTTGGCGATGGAATCCGGCGTCCACAGGTGGTCTTCGCCACGCACGCGGAAGGCGTATTCGCCACCCGCGTCCAGCGCGTTGGCCAGCACCGGGTCGAGGCCGAACGCCGACTGATGCTGGCGCAGCGCTTCTTCCGCCACTTCCAGCAGGCCGATGCCTTCGACGTTGCTCGACGTGCCCGGGAAGTAGGCATTGATGAAACCGCTGTTGAGGCCGATGGCATCGAAAATCTGAGCGCCGCAGTAGGACTGATAGGTCGATATGCCCATCTTGGACATCACCTTGTACAAGCCCTTGCCGACCGCCTTGACGAATTTCTTCTGCGCTTCCTTGCTGTCCGGCAAGCCGAATCCGGCAATGGTCTCGAACGCCAGCCACGGGCAAACGGCCTCCGCGCCATAGCCGGCTAGCAAGGCAAAATGATGCGTCTCACGTGCCGAGCCGGTATCGACTACCAAGCCGGTGTTGGTCCGCAAACCCGCGCTGACCAGATGATGATGCACCGCCGCACAGGCAAGCAGAGCGGGAATCGCCAACCGATCCGGACTCACCGCGCGATCGGAAAGGATCAGCACATTGAAGCCGTCATGCACCGATTGCTCGGCGGCTTCACAGAGGGTTGCGATGGCGTCACGCATACCGCGCGCGCCCTGGCTGATCGGATAGGTGATGTCGGCGACCAGGGAACGGAAACGGTTCTGGGTCAGACTGTCGATGACTTTCAGCTTGACCAGTTCATCCGGCAATAGCACCGGTTGGCTGGCTTCCAGACGCAATGGCGGATCACTTGCGTCGCGGTTGTCATGCAAGCCGAGCAGATTTGGCTTCGGCCCGATGAAGGTCACCAGCGACATCACCAGTTCTTCCCGGATCGGGTCGATCGGCGGATTGGTCACCTGCGCGAACAACTGTTTGAAGTAGTGATAGAACGGCTTCGCCTTGGCCGACAAAACTGGCAAGGCGGCATCGTTGCCCATCGAACCGGTGGCCTCTTCGCCATTGGTCGCCATTGGCAACATGATGAATTTGAGGTCTTCCTGCGTGTAGCCAAACGCCTGCTGCGCATCAAGCAGGCCAGCCGGCAGGTCCAGTTTGACATCGACTTTCGGCAGATCGCCGAGGAAGTAGCGCGATTTCTCGATCCACTCGCGGTACGGCTGCGCCTGCGCCAGCGACTGCTTGACCTCGGCGTCGTCGATGATGCGGCCCTGTTCCATGTCGATCAGCAACATCTTGCCCGGCTGCAGACGCCACTTCTTGACGATCTTCTCTTCCGGGAAGGTCAGCACGCCCATTTCCGAAGCCATCATCACGAAACCGTCATCAGTGACCAGATAGCGCGCCGGACGCAAACCGTTGCGGTCCAGTGTCGCGCCGATCACGCGGCCATCGGTGAAGGCGACGGCTGCGGGGCCGTCCCAGGGTTCCATCAGTGCGGCGTTGTATTCGTAGAAGGCGCGGCGGTCTTCATCCATCAGCGGGTTGTTCGACCAGGCTTCCGGAATCAGCAACATCATCGCGTGCGGCAACGAGTAACCGCCGGCGACCAGCAGTTCGAGCGCGTTATCGAAAGACGCCGAATCAGATTGGCCTTCAGCAATCAGCGGCCAGAGCTTTTCCAGATCATCGCCCAGCACGGCAGATTTCATCGCGCCATGCCGCGCAGCCATCCAGTTGACGTTACCGCGCAAGGTATTGATCTCGCCGTTGTGCGCGATCATCCGGAACGGATGCGCCAGATCCCAGGCCGGGAAGGTGTTGGTGGAAAAACGTTGGTGCACCAGGGCAAGCGCCGACACCATGCGTTCGTCCTGCAAATCGAGGTAATAGGTGCCGACTTCCTCAGCCAGCAACATGCCCTTGTAAACCAGCGTGCGCGAGGACAGCGACGGAATGTAAAACTGGGAAGCATCATCCAGGTTGAGTGAACGGATGGCGTGCTCGACACGCTTGCGAATCACGAACAGCTTGCGCTCGAACACATTCTGGTCGGCACACTCGACGCTTTTTCCAATAAACACTTGGCGCATGACCGGCTCGATGGCGATCGCGGCGGCGGCAATATCGCTGTTGTCACGCGGCACATCGCGCCAACCGAGAAAATCCTGGCCTTCCTCGTGGACGATGCGGGCGATGGCGGATTCACATGCGATGCGGCCATTGCCGGATTGCGGCAGGAAAACGGTGCCACAGGCATATTCACCCACCGGCGGCAGCGTAATCCCCAGTTTGGCGGCTTCCTGGCGCAGAAAGGCATCAGGCATCTGAATCAGGATGCCTGCACCATCACCGAGCTTCGGATCGTAGCCAGTTGCACCACGATGGGTCAGATTCTTCAGAATCTGCAAACCCTGGCGCACTATTCCGTGGCTCTTTACCCCCTTGATATGGGCAACGAAACCAACTCCACAGGCGTCGTGTTCGTTTGTCGGATCATATAAACCCTGTGCTGCTGGCATTGCCGCTGACCGCATTACTGCTCACCCATCCATCCCTCGTCTAACCACTGCACGCTCCAAACCGAGGGTGTCTCAGAGCGGCTCGCCCAAAATCGTATCGGGCATGAAAATTTAAGCGCATTTTTGTATAAAACCGGGCGCGGGATACTACTTTCATCACCGACTCAGTTCAACCGCTGGATTTTTTGCCGAGCCCTAAGCAGCTACTTCAATGCGACAGGCCAACAAACGCACCTTTAACAAGCAAGTCTTGTACCAAAGGCCGAGCGAAGTTGACCAACGGGTCAGAGGGCATATTCAACTCAAGCGCCAGCCGGCTCACCACCTGATGACCGGTGAGATCGGGATTTTCCTGCAACAAGGTCAGCAAACGGGCGCTGGCCGCGCTGAGCAATATGAATTGGACGTGAAACTCGGCATCGCGAAACGCCAGCATGAAGGTCACTTCAGCTGGCGGCTGACTCGGCTTGAAACGCGGCGATAGCCGATGTACCGGCCAGCGATAGGCCAGCACGCGCAAAACCGGGTTGAAAATGAGCCGCCCCGCCAACGGGTCGCCCGTGGATTCAGGCGAAAACAGATTATTTGAAACATCGCCCGTCACTCTTGCATCGCGATCGGAAGTGTCAAGTTCCAGTTCGACCCATTCGTAATGCGCCAGCTCGGGCAGGAACTCGGGCAAACCTTCCGGCAGGCTTTCCGGCAAGTCTTCAGGCGAGGTCGATTCGGCCGGTAAATAGCCCGCTTGCAGATACTTCAGAAACTCTTCCGGTATCTGACGAAAAAAGGGCGTGTGGCAGGCATGGTCGCGGAAAAACGCCGATACCAGCCTATCCCAGCGGCGTTTACCCAGTATCTTTCGGCAAACTGGAAAGCAGGACAGCAAGAAGCCTTCCAGATTGTTGCGCAACAGGTCGTTGTAAACCTTCATTCGTCGAACCGGCACGCCCTTCGGACGTCTGACATGGCGCGGATCGCGGATATGGGCGGCAAACTCGCGCTGATATGTTTGGAAATCCGGTTGCTGAAAATCCATCTCAGGCCGCCCGCACGGATTGCTTCAGATGGCGCGACTGGATCTGTGCAATACGGGTCACCTCGGGCATCAATTCGCACAACGGCGGGATGTTGAAATCCCGTTCCAGACAGGTTGGATGCACGCCCAGCATCGCGTAGGCGGCATCCAGCAATTGCCAGACCGGATCAATCACGTCGGCGCCGTGCGTATCGATGATCAGGTCCGGTGCTTCCTGGTAGTGCCCGGCCATGTGCATGTAAACAATGCGCTCAGCCGGCATGCGTTTCAGGTATTCGAGCGGATCGAACCTGAAGTTGACGCTGTTGACGTAGATGTTGTTCACGTCGAGATGCAGAAGACAGTCCGCTTCCTGCAACACGGCATTGAGGAAGGTCGGCTCGTCCATTTCACCGATTGGCGCCGCGACGTAATAACTGGCGTTTTCGATAGCGATTTTCTGTTCCAGGATGTCCTGCACCCGACGAATCCGGGCGGCGACATACTTCACCGCGTCGGCGGTCGGTGGAATCGGCAGCAGATCATAGAGATGGCCATGATCGGAACAGTAAGAAAGATGTTCCGTGTAGAGCGAAATGCGGTGTTCGGCCATGAAGGCCTTGATCTTGCGCAACAAGACTTCATCCAGCGGCGTCAAACCGCCAAGAGAAAGCGACAAGCCGTGACAAACAAAAGCATACCGTTCGGTGAACTGGCGCAGATCGCGGGCATAGCGGCCGCCCAGATCGATCCAGTTTTCTGGCGCGAGTTCGAAAAAGTCGATTCCTGTCGGAAGCCCGGATTTCAGCGCTGCCTGAAGATCAGGCAATAAATCGCGCCGAAACCCGAGTCCCGCGCCGGAGAGACGCGGGGAGGTCATATCAACAAAGCCGCTTCAATTACTTCTTGCCGCCACACTTGCCTTCACCACACTTGCCTTCCTTGGCTTTGGCACCACCGCATTTGCCCTCGCCACATTTACCTTCCTTGGCTTTGGCACCACCGCATTTGCCCTCACCGCATTTACCTTCCTTGGCTTTGGCGCCACCGCATTTGCCCTCGCCACACTTGCCTTCCTTGGCTTTGGCACCACCGCACTTGCCTTCAGTGGTCTTCTTGGCGCCACACTTGGCTTCACCGGTCTTCTTAGCACCACACTTGGCCTCAGCGGCCTCAGAAACCATGTACCCCTTGCTCAACGACTGCGAAGCAAACGGATTCTCAGAGGCGGACACAGGCACCGCAACCATGGAAGCTGCGATGGCGGAACCGATGGCAAGGGTCAGTGCAGTTTTTTTCATAGACATGTTGTATCTCCTGAATTTTCGAAACAAAGAATGCCGGAAGTGGCAGAAATGGCTTCACCTGCACCATCAAGGGTTGGGTTCAGCAATGGGTAAACAGTGCGTGCTACCAATTTATTCCCACGCACGGCCAATGAAATTTTGCTGGCGGCAGAATCTAGGCTGTCACTAATAATTCGGCAAGTTCTTTTTTAAATACAATGAGATAGCCAACTCCTCAATGCACTTTCCCGGTCTTCGCAGCGCCTGCAGATTGAGTGGAAATGATCAACCGCCAATCCTTGCTTCATCTGCTCACTGGCTTCGAACTGTTCTTTTCCACCAGCCGCACATAAAGCTTCGCTCACAGGGCGAGGTCGCTTTCGGCCAATATATCGGTTGCGAGAAATCCCGGACGCGACACGATGACGTTTCCCAAACCGAATTCAGGCTGGCTGGTGCTGCTTATCTCGGTCTCCCTCGGCATTGGGGTTTACCTGCTCGACTCCCTGCTGTTGCATGTGCTGCGCAACAGTGTTTTCGACCAGTACCAGCGTTGGCAGCCACGCACCTATCAACCCATGCCGGTTCGCATCATCGACATCGATGATGCGAGCCTGGCCAGGCTGGGTCAGTGGCCCTGGCCGCGCACACGAATCGCCGAGCTGGTGGAGCGTCTACGCGAGGCCGGCGCAGCCGCAATCGCGTTCGATGTCATCTTCTCGGAGCCGGACCGCACCTCGCCCGCCGCAATCCTGAAAATCTGGCAAACCAACCCGGAATTGCGTCGCCAGATGGCCCTGCTGCCGGATCACGATGCCGTCTTTGCCGATAACCTGGCTAAGGGCAACGTTATCCTCGGCCATGCACTGAAGCGAAAGGGCAAACCGCCAGAGCCTTTTGCCGTGCCGTTTCGGGTCGTCAGCCTGGGACCGTCGCCGATACCCTTTCTCCATGCATTCAACGGCAGCATCGCCGCCCTGCCCGACTTGCAGGCAGCGGCAGCAGGCAATGGCGCCATTTCGTTCATTCCGGATTCGGACGGCATCGTGCGCCGGATTCCGCTCTTGCTCGGCATGCAGGATCGCGCCGTACCTTCGCTGGCTGTCGAGGCGCTGCGGGTAGCGCTGGGTACACGCAACATCATGGTGACCACGGCAGAAGCTGAAGGCGCCGGCTTGCAGGCGATCCGTATCGGCGATCTGGAAGTGCCCACCACGGCGCACGGCGAAATCTGGTTGCATTACACGAAACCGGTCGCCAAACGCTACATCCCGGCCTGGCAAGTGCTTGCCGGAAAAGCACCGGCGACGGCGCTGCGCGACCATATCGTATTCGTCGGCAGCTCCGCCCAGGGTTTGATGGACCTGCGATTCAGTCCGCTCGGCGGCATGATTCCCGGCGTCGAGACGCATGCCCAGGCTCTGGAACAGATGTTGAGCAACGACCATTTGTTGCGCCCCAACTGGGCGCCAGGACTCGAGATGCTCGGCATTTTGAGCGGCGGACTCCTGGTGGGCTTGATCGGTCTTTCGGCAGGCGCTGTGCTCTCCGCTTCAGCTGCCGCAGTGGTGCTGGCGGTTACCGGCGCTGGCGCCTGGCATGCCTACAGCGAGTATGGGTTGCTGCTCGACCCGGTGACGCCCGGCCTGACGCTGATCATGATTTTCATCCTGACCAGCCTGCACCATCACGTCACCAGCGAACGTCGTCAGCGTTGGGTAAAACAGGCCTTCTCGCGCTATGTCTCGCCCAATCTGGTCAGCCATATGGTCGATAACCCGGGTCAGCTTGAACTGGGCGGCACCCGGCGCGAATGCAGCTTCATCTTCACCGATCTGACCGGCTTTACCAACCTGATGGAAAAGCTCGATCCGGCGGCAACCGTGGCACTGTTGAACGACTACCTCGACAACATGATCAGGATCGCCTTCAAGCATGAAGGCACGCTGGACCGCATCGTCGGCGATGCCGTCGCGATCATGTTCTCCGCCCCGGTGGAACAAGCCGACCACCGCCAGCGCGCGCTCAACTGCGCCCTCGAGATGCACCGCTACGCCGAACGGCACGCGGCGGAGGCGAACCAGAAGGGAATTCCCTTCGGCACCACCCGCATCGGCATTCATACCGGCGAAGTCACTGTCGGCAATTTCGGCGGTTCAACCATCTTCGACTACCGGGCGCTGGGTGACCCGGTCAATACTGCGGCTCGCCTGGAAAGCGTCAACAAGCAACTCGGCACGCTGGTCTGCCTGTCGGAAGCCACGCTTTCCGGTTGCCCGGAAACAGTGACGCGCCCGGTGGGAAGGCTGGTGTTGAAAGGAAAAACCCAGCCCTTGATGGTTTATCAACCGCTGCTCGCGGCGGAAGGTAGCCAGGCGCAGCCGGATACCGACTATCAAGCCGCCTACCATCTGATGCTGAAAAATGACCCGCTCGCGCTAACGGCCTTTCAGCGCCTGGCCAGCCAACGCGCCGACGATCCACTGGTGAAATTGCATCTCAGGCGGCTGCAGGCGGGCCAATCCGGCGACGTCATCGTGTTCACCGAGAAATAACCCTGTCCTGATCAAGCGTGAAGCTGTGGGGTGGTGCGGAATTTGCTATTCAAATTCACGACCTACTTGAAAGGACATGCCATGCGCTCTCCGATCCAGACATATCTGGAAGACCTTCACCGCCGTATCTCCAATCAGAACAGCGGCGAGCTGGCCAGTTACATTCCGGAACTGACCAAGGCCAACCCGGACTGGTTCGGCATCTGTTTGGTCACCCTCGACGGCGTTGCCTACTCCGTCGGCGATAGCGCTCAGACCTTCACCATTCAATCGATCTCGAAGCCCTTTGTCTACGCCACCGCCCTGGCCGATCAGGGACGCGATTTTGTCCTTAGCAAAGTTGGCGTCGAACCGAGCGGCGATGCCTTCAATTCGATCAGCCTGGATCCCCAAACTGGTGCACCTTTCAATCCGATGATCAATGCTGGTGCAATCGCCACCGCCAGCCTGGTTGCCGGCGATACCCCGGAGGCGCAATGGCAACGTATCGAATCCTCCATGTCGACCTTCGTCGGGCGCGATCTCAGCGTCGACGAATCGGTGTATCGCTCGGAAAGTGAAACCGGATTCCGAAACCGCGCTATCGCCTGGATGCTGAAGAATTTCGGCATCATCGACGGCGAGCCGATGGCCTCGCTGGAAAACTACTTCCGCCAATGTTCCGTCCTGGTGGATTGCCGCGACCTGGCCTTCATGGCCGCCACCCTGGCGAATGGCGGCGTGCATCCGGTGACCGGCAAGCGCGCCTTGCCGACGGAACATGTGGAACGCGTACTCAGCGTGATGGCCACCTGCGGCATGTACGACTACGCCGGCAGTTGGTTGTATGAGGTGGGCATGCCGGCCAAGAGCGGGGTTGGCGGCGGCATCATCGCTGTGCTGCCGGGCCGCTTCGGCATCGGCATCTTCTCTCCTCGTCTCGACGAAAAGGGCAACAGCGTGCGCGGCATCGAGGCATGCCAACAGTTGTCACACGATTTCAGCCTGCATGTATTCAATCAGGTCGGCCAACCCGGCATGGCCCTCGGCCGCGTCTATAGCGGCGCCGATGCACCGTCGCGACGCGAGCCAGGCACCGCAATGCGGGACTGCCTGAATGCGCAAGCGCATCGCATCAAATTTCTCAGCCTGCATGGTTTTCTTGCGGTTGACGGAGTGGAATACATCATCAGACAGATGCAGAAAATGGCCCCCGAAAGCCACAGTTTCATCCTCGACATGCATCAAGTCACAGGAATCTCGGAAAGTGCGGCCCGACTGCTCAATCAGGCCCGCCAGGGATTGGGCGCCGAAGATATCGCCGTGGTGTTCTCCCGCATTCATGATCGCCAATTCATCATCGACCCGTTAAGCAAAGCGACGCATAGTGGCGATCACGGCTTTCTCAGCTTCGAGGACAATGACCTGGCGGTGGAGTGGTGCGAAAACCGATTGTTCGGCATCGACGCCAGCACGTTGGCGGCGCCTTCTTCGCTGGCGGAATCGCCCCTTTTCGCGGGCGTGCCGGAAGCGTTGATGCGGCAGGTCGAAGCGATCACCAAATCTCAATCGTTTGCCATGGGCGTTCCGATTCTGGTCACCGGCCAGGCGTGCGATGGCCGGATTTTCTTCATCGAATCGGGTCAGGTCAGCATTCTGGTGCCGCTGCAGAATGGCGGCCATCAGCGCATTGCATCGCTGGGGCCGGGGATGAATTTCGGCGAGATGACCTTGCTCGGCCAGACAACCCGCAGCGCCTCGGTGTATGCGGATAGCGACGTGAAATGTCTCATTCTGAGCACCGCCGACGTCGACCAGCTTTCAGATCAGGCGCCGCTGCTCAAGATTGCCTTGCTGGAGAACCTCGCCAAGGACATGGCCAACAAGCTGCGCCGGGCAACCCAGTGGATCGCCGCGCTGGCCTGACCCACGTTATCTGCGACATCAGCGCAAGCAACCCGATCAGCGGATCGAGACTTCGACCCGTCGGTTGAGCAGTTCCGGGGTGTTGTCGGGCGTCTCCACGGCAAGCAATGTCTTGCCGTGATAGGCCAGGCTGATGTCCTGGACCAGGATGCCGCTTCGCTTGACGCTCTGCTGAATCATCGCCGCAATGGCTTCACTCCGCTTGCGGGAAAGGGTGTTGTTGGCATTGTCACCACCGACCGTGTCGGTATGGCCAGTAATCGAAACATCGACCGTCGAGCGTGCGCGGATCTGCTCCAGAATGGTATTCAGGTTGGCGCGCGAAGCCCGTGTCAGCTGGGTGCTGCCAATCTCGAAATAAAGCAGATAGGTCTCCGGGAGCGGCGGCAGGGCGACCATCGCCTCGCCAAAATCGTTGCTGTACTGCGTCTCGTCGAGCGCATACACCTTGCTCGAATAGCCATCGATCAGCAGCGCGCTGCCGGGCTGATCAAGGCGGATTCCCTGGTTGATGCCTTCCAGGATTTCCACTTCGCCCAGCGGCCCTGACGGGTGTTGCACCAGGGCGGCATAGGAATGCGCCAGTTGCGGCAGACCCTGCTCAAGAATCTGCCGGGTCGAGGTTCTAGCCGGACTGAAGTCGATATCGGCACGCTCGCCGTCAGCTTCATATTCGATACCGTCCAGGGTCAGGCTCTGGCCGACGGTCGCGAGCAGGATTTCGCCACCTCGGGTACGAAACACGACCTTGCTGTCGGCACCATCCGGGCTCTCCAGTAAAACGAGGTAAGACCGCATGGTTTTCTCGGTCGCACCCAACGCCTCGAGTGCCGCCCCGAAATCACGTTGCAGGCGTGCGTTGTCGATCGCGTGCGGCTGGTCAGGATAGCCGTCGATGAACACGCCTGATGCCGGCTGCAACAACTGGTACTGAATCGATGCGTCATTCGAACTGAAGCTCAAACTGCCAAGCTGGCCGTTCACATGCGGCAACAGAACCACATAGGAATGCGCCAACTCGGGCAAGCCGATCTGGAGCATTTCGCGCTGCGCGACCAATGCGGGACCGAAATCGCGTTCGATTGCCTCCTCACTGACACGGTAGCGGACCTTCTGAATACGGTCCGCATAGAAGGCATAGCCCTGTTTTTCCAACGTGGTATTGCCCTGTTGCCAGGTCACATCGACTTCAGTCGAGGAACCATCCGGAGCCGGCGGCAATATGACAAGTTGTGAGCATCCGGCCGTCAACAAACCGGCCACGATCAAGCTGGCAGCAAGGCGCATGGGTGGCCGATCAGTCAGGTTCGACTTTGACCACGAAGTGGGTACCGCGCACGCCTATCGTGCCGGTAGGCGTTTTCACCGACACGGCATCCGGCTTGATCTTGCCGATCGCACCGGAAAGGTAGGCCAGGGTGCCTTTGGCCAGGCTTGCGCCCAACTTCAGGTTGCGTTTGTTGGGGGCATACATGTATTCGTCCACGGTCAACTCGGTATCGGGACCAAATGACATCACCGTGTTGTCCTTGAAAGTCACCCCCATCGAAGCATTGCGGCTGGTCTTGAGCACGTTACCGGCATGTATGGTGGTACCCAGAACCGCCTTCACCGGTTTGCCCGCCTTGACCACGAAAGCTTCACCCTTGACGGTTTTGACATAACCGATGATGGCCTCGTCAGCGAGAGCAGGCAGGTTAAAGCACAGCAAGCAGAAGAAAATGAAATAACGTATTGCCGACATGGATTTAATCGCCTTGTTGAACACAATCAATTAGAAAGTTATCACATGAAAGTCAGCAATGCTTCGCCTTCATATTCAGTCGGGCAAAGCGCTGCCCAGATAACGGAATGCCAGAATGGTGATGTCATCGGATTGAACGGCATCGCCCGCGAAATCCTTCACGCCAGCGGCCAGGTTGATCACCATCTCCGCCATGGCTGCCGTCTTCGGCTGCGCGTCAAGCAACGCTTGCGCCCGTTGTTGGGTGAACATTTCAGACTGCAGGTTTTCTGCTTCGGTCACCCCATCGCTATAAAGAACCAACCGGTCTCCCGCTGCCAGGGTGAGCTCGTGGCAGACAAAGTGAGCTGCCGGCAGCATTCCCAGCAAAGCGCCCTTGGCGCCTGAAACTGCTTCGAATGCGCCGCCCTGGCGGGACAGAAACGGTGGTGGATGACCGCCGTTGAAGAGAACCAGGCGACCGCTGACGACCGAGAAAACCGCGATATACAAAGTGACGAACATATTTGCTTCGTTGCCCTCGCAGAGCAGACGATTCAACGTCGGCATCAGTTCATCGCAGGGCGACTTCGCTTGGCCATGTGCGCGCAACAAGGTGAGCGTGCGCATCATGAACATGGCCGCTGGCATACCCTTGCCGGAAACGTCGCCGACCGCCAGCAGGATATGTTCGTCATCAATCGCGAACGCATCGTAGAGATCACCTCCCACTTCTTTCGCCGGCAGCAGATAGGCAAACACCTCCGCCTGACGATGCAGCGGCAGCAGCGGATTGTGATGCGGTAGCAGTCCCATCTGGATGTCATGCGCAGTAGCCAGCTCGCGCTTGAGGTGATCGAACTTGAGTTGCTCTTCAAAAGCGCGTGTCATGGCTTCACTCGACTGACGCAGCCGTTGAATGATCAGCCGCGTGAGATTTCGCATGACGCCAGGCAATGGCGCAATCAGCCGCCAAAAATCATTCTCGTGTATCGCCCAGACAACGCTTTCGCCAACCGAATAGACATTGGCTGAGGTTTTTTGACCATCGAGAATCGACATTTCACCGATTGCTTCACCCACTGCGATCGGCATGCCCGCCAACGAGTGATCACTGGTCAAGTGCGCTTCCATAGCGCCGTCCAGAAGCAGGTAAAGGTGATGATTTTCCTGGCCGGCCTTGATCAGTTGTTCGCCGTGTTGCAGCCGGACATGCTGAGCGACGGACATGACCTGAACCATATGGCTGGCTGGAATATCCTTGAATAACTGAATCTTCCAGTAATCCATCAGGATGTTTGCAGCGGGGTCGCTCACCTAATTTTTCTGTGGCGCAGGCTGGATAGGCAACCACAGCCGAAGCTTATTGCGCGCGCCCTCGCGACGGTATTCAAGCCGGCTGGTGTAGCGACGTATCAAATGGACACCGAGTCCGCCCGGCGTCGCATCATCCAGTGATTTTGGCAAAACGATAGGCGCAAGGGCGACCGGATCGAAAGGCTGGCCATCGTCGATCAGATCGATCTGGATTTCATCTTCCCCGACATTGCCGATCAACTCGATCAGCCCCATCGCATTTGCCGGATAGGCATGATCCAGCACGTTGGTGACCGCTTCGGTCAGCACCAGATCCAACCTGAAAACAACCTGGGCAGGCAACGCATGGGCATCCGCGAAGTGTTCCAGCCAAGCCGCCATCTGCTCGAGACTGCGGTAGTCGTTGGTCAGCGTCAGGCAATTGGGGCCAGACTGAGACACCGAAGTAACGGGCTGGGTAACCAAGATTAAATGGTTCAGCTCTGCAGGCTGGTGAGGGCGCTTTGCGAATCGGGAAAAATCGGGATGAGGCTGTCTATCCCGGCTGTTTCGAGTGCTTCGCTGACCATCGGCTGCAAACCAAACATAATCATCCGACCACCGCGAGCGGACTTGGCCTTGGCGCAGGTCAACAGCAAGCGCATGCCAAGTGAAGCGATGAAATCGACGCCGCTCATATCAATCACAACATCATTCGAATCGGTCGCGGTCAGGCTGGTGAAGCGCAATTCAATTTCGCCAGTCCCCTTCAAATCAAGGCGGCCGCGCAAACCAATCCGCTTCGGATTCTGTGATGTTTCATCAAAAATGATGTCCATTTGCGCTGTCCGATAAAGTCGAAAGTCGAAAATTCTATGGCATAGATTTAATGACGCAGCCTGCCGATGCAATATTTAACAAATAATTCACATTCGAACTCGCCCGTAAAAATTTGCCTGACAACGATCATTGTCAGGACCGTGCCGAGCCGGCACAGAAGCAGACACCTTTTTTGCTGCCCATGCCCGCTACTTTTGTAGAATTCGCCAGATTCAATTCCGAGAAACCACCATGTCCATAGCCAATCTCACCCCGGGCGACAAAGCCAAAGTCATCGCCGAAGCCCTCCCCTACATCCAGCGGTTCTGGGACAAGACTGTCGTAATCAAGTACGGCGGCAACGCAATGACCGATCCGGTCCTGAAAGCGGCCTTCGCGCGCGATGTAGTGTTGCTCAAACTGGTTGGCCTGAATCCGGTCGTCGTACATGGCGGCGGCCCGCAGATCGAGGATATGTTGCGCCGCGTCGGCAAGAAGGGGGAATTCATCCAGGGCATGCGGGTGACCGATGCGGAAACCATGGATCTGGTTGAAATGGTGCTCGGAGGCCAGGTCAATAAGGACATCGTCAATTTGATCAACCAGGCGGGCGGCAAAGCGGTGGGCCTGACTGGCAAGGACGGTCGCTTCATCCGGGCGAAAAAATTGATGATGGAATCGACGACCATTCCCGGCGACGTGATCGACATTGGCCAGGTCGGTGCAATCACCCAGATCGACCCCAGCCTGATCTCGTTTCTCGATTCCGGCGATTTCATCCCGGTGATTGCGCCGATTGGGGTCGGCAGCCAGGGTGAGACCTACAACATCAATGCCGACGTGGTTGCGGGAAAACTGGCGGAAGTATTGAAAGCAGAGAAGCTGGTCTTGCTGACCAACACGCCGGGCGTGCTCGACAAAGCCGGCAACCTGCTGACTGGTCTGACGCCGAAAAAGATCGATGACCTGGTCGCCGATGGCACATTATCCGGCGGCATGCTGCCGAAAATTGCATCCGCACTGGATGCCGCCAGAAGTGGTGTCAAATCAGTCCACATCATTGATGGCCGGGTTGAACATGCGTTGCTGCTCGAAATCATGACTGATCAGGGCGTTGGCACCTTGATTCAATCTGCTTGATGGCCCTCGGCCATTCATGACGGTGAAAGTGGTGCTATGAGCAGACGCACTTCCGGCAGCATCAGCTTCTGCTATGCTTCCGGAAGATTTTTATAAGAAACAGAGGTTGCGTGTTTTCTTTCTTCCGCAAAGAGAAGCCTGATAATTTCCTTGCTTTCCTGAAGGAAGGTAACGACGCGTTTGGCCCTGGTCCAGCCTACGCGGGCGCCAAGCCTCCAATTGAAGACATGGGTGCAGGCATCGAGGTTCAGGAAGCCTTGGGCGGTCTACCCCCCGAACTCGAGGAAGCCGCTGTACTGTTTGCCAATGGCAAGATCGGCGAAACCGCAACCCTGCTCAATCGCTACCTGCTGGATCACCGCGACAACCATGATCCGTTGCCTTGGTACATGCTGTTCGATCTGTATGAAGTAAGCGACCAGTCAGCGCCATTCGAAGATGCCGCAGTCGATTTCGCGGTGCGGTTTGAACGTTCGCCGCCGACCTGGACGCCACATGACAAACCCAAGCGAGTCAGTGCCCCGGCGCCGTTGATGATTTATGGAGAGAAATACGGCACGCTGGAGCGGGTCAAACAGGGCCGTTTCTTCCAGGATTCCTTGCATGCGCCTTATGTCCGGCTCGATGTGTCAAAAACACTGGCGCCAGATGAAGAGACAGCAAATGCCATCCTGAGCGACATCGTTCACTTGCACGAGATGCACAAGCCGGTAGAACTGATCGGCGGCCCCGGTTTTGCGGTTCGACTCGATGCCGCGCGACAGGGCGATCGCCTGACTGAGTCGGGTTGGTTTTTGTTTCTGGCGATTTTGCAATTGCTTGGTCGGGAAGATGATTTCGAAAACGTCGCCGTCGATTACGCTGTCGCTTTCGAGGTTTCCCCCCCGTCCTACACGCAGCCGCTCCCGCTGCCGAGCAAGAACAGCGCCCCGGAAGCCCGGGTTGCTCAAACCCCGGATATTGCATTCAAACTGACCGGCCAGATTGGCCCAGGCAGTGAATTGCAGTTTGAAGCGCTGAAAAAATACGCACAGGGTCGCCAGCAGGTTGAAATCGATCTGAGCAAAGTCAGCCGCATTGATTTCTCGGTGGTTGGATTGTTGTTGGAAACGCTGATCGCCATTTCTGGCAACGGCAGCAAAATCCTGTTCAAGGAAGGCAACGAGCTGGTCAACACCTTGTTGCACATCGTTGGTGCCAGCCAGTTTTCGGTTGTACTTGGACGCACTCGCGTCTAGCCCGGATTTTTCATAAATGCTCGCGCGCCCTCGCTGGCCCCTTGTCCGCACTGGAAAACTTCGCTCAGTCGGGCGTATGAATAACTACGCCGCTCCTTCGCGAAATTCCCATTGCAAACAAGATCCTGCGCGATCATCACGCGAATTTATGAAATATCCGGGCTAGCGCTCCGTTTCATCCTTTTCTAGCAAGACTCGCATGGAACAATTTCACGGCACCACCATTCTTTCGGTCCGTCGCGGCGAGTCTGTCGCAATGGGTGGCGATGGTCAGGTCACGCTTGGCAACATCGTCATCAAAGCCAGCGCGCGCAAGATCCGCCGGCTCTATCAGGAGCGCATTCTGGCCGGTTTCGCCGGCGGCACAGCAGATGCTTTCACGCTATTTGAACGATTTGAAGCGAAGCTGGAAAAACACCAGGGCCATCTGGTCAGAAGCGCGGTGGAACTGGCCAAGGACTGGCGCACCGACCGCATCCTGCGTCGTCTGGAAGCGATGCTGGCGGTGGCCGACCGAACCAGCACACTGATCATCACCGGCGCTGGCGATGTGCTGGAACCCGAACAGGGCATCGCTGCCATCGGCAGTGGCGGCGCCTACGCCCAATCTGCCGCACGTGCCTTGCTGGAACATAGCGACCTGGACCCTGAAGCCATCGTCCGCGAATCCATCGGCATCGCCGCCGATATCTGCATCTACACCAACCGCAACATCCTGATCGAGACGATCACGCCAGGGTCTACGCCGCCAGTGTCTAAGCCTTAACCGGGCGTTTCGCCAGCTTTCGCTGCAAGGTGCGGCGGTGCATTTTCAGCGCGCGCGCGGTAGCGGACAGATTGCCTTCATGCTGCTCAAGCACTTTTTGAATGTGCTCCCATTCCAGCCGATCAATGGATAACGGCCCGTCCGGTGGCTCGATTCCGGCGGCGGCATTGACATCACTCGCTTCATCGCACAGCGCGGCCAGAATCTCATCGATGCTGGCCGGTTTTGGCAGATATTGCACGGCCCCCAACTTGATCGCCGCCACCGCCGTGGCAATGCTGGCATAGCCGGTCAGCAACAGGATTCGAGCCCTCGGCAATTGAAGTCGCAGCGGTTCGATCAAATGCAGGCCGGATTCCGAACCCAGACGCAAATCGAGCACCACGGCATCAAACACATGGCTGGCAGCCAGACTCAACGCGGCATCGTTGTTTTCGGCGGTCATCGCCGAGTGACCGCGACGCGCCATGACCAGCGCCAGCGTCTGGGCAAAGACCACATCGTCATCAACGACCAGAATCCGCCAGCCCATCACGCCCCCGCTGCCGGCGTCAACGGCAACACAATTCGGGCATTGACGCCACCGGCTGCTGTCTCACCAATTTCCAGCCGGCCGCCCATGCGCTCCAGCGCCGCCCGCGCCAACGCCAGTCCGACCCCCCAACCCTCAGTCTTGCCGCTGTGCCGACTTCCTTCCCGAGCCTCGGTCGCATTGATGACTTCCAGGCTCAACCCAGCATTGTCATGGCACACGCGCAAGCGAATCGAATCCGGCCCAGCTTGCGCCGCGTTGTTCAGCAACACGATCAGCACCGCCTCCAATGCAGGATCATCCTCCAGCATCGGTAGCGCCTCCTCCATCTCCAACTGCACTCGCGCTTGTGGCCACATCAAACCCCAGTGTTCCAGCGTGCGCTCCAACCAGGCCTGCACCGGCAGTGGTGGGCCGGATTTCTCGCCGCGGGCGCGCGCCGAATCGCCCAGGCGCTGCAACACCATCTGCATTCGCGCCACTTGACCGGACAGCAGCGCAAGCGGTTGATCGAGTTCGTCATCGCCTGAGTAATCACGCCGCAACTCATCCAACGTAATGCGCACTGACATCATCGGCGTCGCCAGATCGTGCGCCGCCGTCGCCGCCTGCAGCCCAAGCGCAAACAATTGCTCATCGCGCAGACGCTGCTCGCGTTCCTGTGCCAGTTCCGCATCGCGCCGCCGCAAGCTCGCCGCCTGGCGACCAGCAAAAGCGGCGACCAGCGCAGCCGTCAACAGGAAATTGAGCCACATGCCGGAAAGGTGCATATCCACCGCTGCTTCGGCCGAAACCTGAATCTGTAGCGGGTGATAAAAACGCATGAGCAGGGTGTACAAAGTGCCGACCCAGACCGCCATGCCCCAGGCGTGCCAAGGCGGCAAAGTCACCGCCGCCAGAATCAGCGGCACCAGCAGCAACGAAATGAAAGGGTTGGCATAGCCGCCGGTGAGGTATACCAGCGCGCCGATACACGCCGCATCCACCGCCAGTTGCAGAGCTAATTCGGTCAATGCCGCTCCACCTGCGCGCAACCGAAACCAGGCAACACCATTCAAGACCACATGCAGCCCCAGAATCAGCGCCAGCGATAACAGCGGCAAGCGTGCATCCAGAACAACCGCCAACAAGCCGATCCCCAGCCACTCGCCCAGAATCAAGGCCGCGCGAACTTTGATCAGACGTTGCTGTGCCGCACTCGGCAGAACCTCGTGGTCAATCCGGAACAATCTCGATATGCCATGCATGGACGACATTCTAGCCAGCGTTTGACGTCCCCCCCTGCGACAACATGTCGCATCCCCAGGCAGCACTCAAATCGCTATGATGAATTCGCTTCCATACGGTTTACGTGTTCTGCGTTTTCGTATGTCTCGGCCCGCCTTGGTTATGCCATCGCGGGCCATTTTTTTCCCGGAAGACTCGCCCCATGCGGCAATTTGTCACACCCCCGGCCAGATTATGAATCTCTAATATTGCTGGGCTTTTACCCAACCGTACTTAACCATGAAGCTCAAACCCTTAGCCCTGTTGCTCGCGTTCCCACCTTGCATGGCCAGCGCTGCCGAGATCCCTGTTCTGGATGAAATTGTCGTTACTGCGCAGCGTCCTGGTTTTGCACCATTTACTACCGCTCAGGCTACCCCCACCCCGGTGCTGGCCGATCTGTCGGGTGCCCTGGCGGAACTGCCGGGAGCGGCGGTGGTGAAAAATGGCCCGCTCACTGGTATTGCTCAAGTGCGCGGCTTGAGTGGCGACCGCGTCAACATTCTGGTCGATGGCATGGACATCACCCCGGCCTGCCCCAACCACATGGACCCGCCGCTTCACTATGCCGCGCCAGCGGATACCGAAAGCTTGACTCTCGTCGCCGGCGCTTCACCGGTGTCGTCCGGTGGAGACTCACTCGGTGCATCGATCCAGGCGCGCTCGCTTCGCCCCGCTTTTCAGACCGGTGACGCATGGCAAGCCAAAGGCAAGATCGACGCTGGTTTCAGCAGTGCAAATGACGGCTGGAACCTGGGCCTGAACGCCAGCACAGGCAACCGGGACAATGCACTCTCTTACGCCGGCAACTTTGCTCAAGGCGACGATTTGAAGTTCGCCAAAGGCACAGTCAAAAACAGTGGCTACGAAAGCCAGCGCAACAAGCTCAGCTTCGCGCGCGGCACCGAGAACGGCCGTTTCGATGTCAGCGTCAGCCAGCATCAGGTCAGTGATACCGGCAACCCGGCATTGCCAATGGACATGATCAAGGACGACGCCAACGCGGTGAACATGGCCTGGGAAGGAAAGCTGGGCGACATCAGCGTGACCAGCCGTATCTATTGGCACGATATCGATCACCTGATGGACAACTACAGCCTGCGGCCCAATGCGGGCACCAAAATGTATGCCCCGGCAGACAGCACCGACATCGGCCTGGTCCTGGGGGGCAAGCGCAGCATGGCAGGCGGGCGCGTCAGTTTCGGTGCGGAATGGCTGACCAACGACTTCGACACCTTCCAATGGAATGCGACAACGAATGCCTTCAATTCCGACATCCTGCGCGATGCGAGTCGCGATCGCCTTGGTCTTTACGGCGCGTGGCAGGGCGGGTTGGCCGGCGCATGGAGCGCCAATCTGGGACTGCGTTCGGATACGGTCACAATGGATACTGGCAAGGTCCGTTCCGGTGCGACGCAAGCGGAAGCGACAACTGGTCTGGGTGGCGCTTTCAACGCGCTGACGCACAAGAAAACCGACCACAACTGGGACTGGAATGCGCTCTTCCAATATGCCGCCACACCTGATCGCGGTTATGAAATCGGTCTCACCCGGAAATCCCGTTCCCCCAGCCTGCTTGAGCGGTATTAATGGACGCCGCTCAACGCCAGCGCTGGTCA
>JAIFLB010000133.1 GCA_020049245.1 Betaproteobacteria bacterium
GTTTCCACCATCAAGGGCACTTCCGGCGTGCTGGTGATCCCCGAACCGCCGCCGGCACAACGGCGGATTTATCCGTGCATCAAGTGCGGCGAATGCGTCAGCGTCTGCCCCAAAGGCCTCAACCCCTCGATGCTCGGCATGCTTGCCGCACGGGGCGACTACGATTCGATGGCCGAATATCACATCAGCGAATGTTTTGAATGCGGCAGTTGTTCCTATGTCTGCCCCTCCCATATTCCCCTGGTGCAGCAGTTCCGCGTCGCCAAGGGCATGCTCAGGAAAAAATGAAAACCACCATGACTCCCGGCATTGAATTACGCACCTCGCCGCATGTGGTGAAGGGCAACAGCGTTGAAAAAATCATGTTTCATGTGGTGTTGGCGTTGTTGCCTATCGCCACGTTTTCAGTCTGGCAATACGGTGTTTCGGCGCTCGCCTCGCTGCTCACCATCACGCTGGTTTGTATTGGTAGCGAACGCCTGTTCAACCGGCTTTCCGGCCAGACCAGCACCTTGTCTGACTGGTCGGCGACAATCACTGGATTGTTGCTGGCATTGAGCCTGCCGCCGGCGTTTCCGCTCTGGATGGGCGTGGTCGCCGGCTTTGTCGCCATCGCGCTGGGCAAGGCCTTGTTCGGCGGCATCGGCTACAACGTGATGAACCCGGCGCTGGTCGGCCGCGCCTTCGTGCAGGCGGCATTTCCGGTCGCCATCACCACCTGGATTCCGGCCTTCTCGCCAAATCGTTTCAGCGAATTCGCGCCGACCACGTTCACCGCGCCGCTGATGATGCCGCCGGATATTTCCGTTTGGGCGAAGCAGGCACTGGATGGCTTTACCGGCGCCACACCGCTGGCGATCTGGAAGTTCGACAATGTGCTGGCGACGCCGGCCGACTTTCTCAGCGGTAGCGTTACCGCCTCCACCGGCGAGACCTCGGCGATCCTGATTCTGCTGTGCGGCATGTATCTGGCGGCGCGCAAGTTTCTCGACTGGCGGATTCCGGTTGCGGTACTCGGCAGCGCCGCGTTGACCGCCCTGGTGTTCCAGGCCATTGACCCCAACCGCTATCCCGACCCGCTGTTTGTGCTGCTTTCCGGTGGATTGATGTTGGGCGCGGTGTTCATGGCCACTGACATGGCGACGTCGCCGGTAACGCCAAGGGGCGTCTGGATTTACGGCGCGTTGATCGGTGTGGTGACGGTCATGATCCGTTACTTCGGCGGCCTCACCGAAGGCGTCATGTACGCCATCCTGATCGCCAACGCGCTGTCGCCGCTGATCGACCAGTTGACGCAGCCCAGGGTCTTCGGCCAGGTCAAAGCCGCGAAGGAGAAAAAGGCATGAGCGAAGCCACCTTGCAGCCGGCTACCCCCAGCGCCGCGATGATTCGCACACTGGGCATCCTGTCCACGATCTGTGGCGTGCTCATCGTGTCCGCCTATCAGATCACCCTGGAACCGGTCGCCGCGAACAAGAAAATTGCACTCGAGCGCGCCGTATTCAAGGTGATTCCGGGAGCGCACAGCGTCAAGGAATACGACGTTACCAGCGCTGGCATTCAGCCAGCCGGTGCCATCGTGCCGGAAGGCGCAGTGAAGTTCTATGCCGCCTACGACCAAGCGGGCGCGCTCAAGGGCATCGCCGCCGAGGGCGAAGGCAAGGGATACGCCGATACGGTGCGGGTGATGTACGCCTACGATCCGGCCAGGCAGGTCATCACTGGCATCGGCGTGGTGTCGATGCGGGAAACGCCGGGCATCGGCGACAAGATCACCACCGACCCGGCGTTCCTGAAAAATTTTGTCGCCCTGGACGTGAAACTGGCCGCCGACCTGAAGGCGCTCGCCAACGCGGTCAAGACGGTCAAGCACGGCAGCAAGCAGAATGCCTGGGAAATCGACGCCATCTCCGGCGCCACGGTGACTTCCAAGGCGGTGGGCAAGGGCATCAACGCCAGCGCGCAGAAGCTGCTGCCGCTGCTGGTGCCTCACCTGGACAAGTTGCAAGGAGGGAAATGAACATGGCCGCTTCTTCGTTGAATCACGGACAGAAACAGCCGACCAACATGGAAGAGTTCATGGAGGGCATCTGGAAACAGAATCCCACCTTCGTCATGGTGCTGGGCATGTGCCCGACCCTGGCGGTCACGGTTTCCGCGATGAACGCGATCTCGATGGGCCTGGCCACCACCTTCGTGCTGGTGGCATCAGCCCTGCTGGTTTCCCTGGTGCGCAACATCGTGCCCTCGCAGGTGCGGTGGTGGATTACGCGATCCAGGCGATCAGCCTGGCGGTGTACGACGCGCTGGGCGCCTTCATCCAACTGATCGTGGTCAACTGCATCATCCTCGGCCGTGCCGAAGCACATGCCGCCAAGAATCCGCCGACACGGGCGGCGATCAATGCGGTCGGGATGGGCATCGGCTTCACCATCGGCCTGTTCGCACTGGGCAGCGTCCGCGAGGTTCTGGGTGCCGGCAAGCTGTTTGGCGTGTCACTGTTCGGGCCGGACTTTCAGCCCTGGGTGGTGATGGTGCTGCCGCCGGGCGGTTTCTTCGTCCTCGCCTCCTGGTTGCTGTTGTTCAACTGGATGGCCAGCCGCAAGGCGGACGTCAAACCCAGCGAGGGCCAGGTCCATGCATGATTCCCTCTCACAAATTTTCATTGCCACGATGTTGTCCAACAACTTCGTGCTGGCCATGTTCCTCGGCCTGTGCCCTTTCCTCGGCGTCTCCGGCAAGCTCAACACCGCGCTGCCGATGGGCGCCGCGACCACCTTCGTGATCATGGTCGCCAGTCTCTGCGCCTTCGGCCTGAACTGGCTGGTCACCGCGCTCGACATGCAGTATCTGCGCCTGATTTCCTACATCGTCATCATCGCCTCGGCGGTGCAACTGGTGGAAATGTTCCTGAAGAAGACCAGCCCGGTGCTGTTCCGCGCCCTTGGTATCTACCTGCCGCTGATCACCACAAATTGCGCGGTGCTCGGCGTGGCGCTGTTTCAGACCGCACGCGAATACAGCTTCCTGCAGGCGATGACCTTCGCTTTCGGCGGCGGCCTTGGCTTCACGCTGGCGCTGGTGATGATGGCGGGTCTGCGCGAACGCTTGCGTTTCGCCATCGTGCCCAACGTGGTGCAAGGCACCGCGCTGTCATTGATGCTGGCCGGTATCCTGTCGCTGGCCTTCATGGGCTTCGCCGGCCTGGGTGCCGGCGAATGACCTACCTGATCACCATCGCGTTGATCATGGGCATCGCCCTGATCGGCATCGGCGTTGACCGGCTCTATCGCGCTTTCGCGCAAAGCCACCCGCAACTCGGTCCGTTCCGCGAAAGCGACAAAGGTTGCGGCAGTTGCTCAAGCGGCAGTGGCTGTGCCAGCGGAAGCTGTAGCAGGCCCGATGCCACTCCCGGTCAGCCGAGCTCGACAAATTAGGATGGCGGGTTCACCGTGCCGCTCATGGCCATTTGTAGGCGATGGAAACATGCAGACGCGGTTCGCGCGGCTCGATCTCACCGGGGTTGTCGCGTAACGGCCAGGCCACGGCAAGGCGGCCGCTGAACTTTTCTTTCCAGTCGAAGACCAGACCGACGCCAGCACCGGTGAGCATGTCGTCATAGGTGACGTCACTCTGCGGCGCCGGGCGGAAGGGGAAGGCGCCGCCGTGGTCGAGGAAGACCATGGCGCTGGTCAGCGGAGTATTTGGATCGCGAGTCAGATACTCCTCCGGGTTTTGCAGGGCATAGCGCCATTCCAGGCTCATCAGGTAGCCCTGGCGCCCCGACAACAGGCCCTCTGAATAGCCGCGCACGCTGGCGCTGCCACCCAGTTGAAACTGCTCGGCGGCGGGGAGGAGATCGGTGTGCGAGAGCTGCAAGCCGCCGCGCAGAAGCAACTGGCTGCGTGGCGACAGCGTGCCCAGCCAGGCGGCATTGACGCGCAGGGCGGTAAAACTGGATTCGCCGCCAAAATCGAGCATCCCCTGGCTGAGGTGCATGTCCAGGTTCCAGGACGCGGTTTCGCTTTGCTGTTCGCCGGAGGCGCCGAGCGTCAACACCGCCAGGTCCTGGTTCTGTTGTTCCGCGCCACCGAACTCGCTGACAGACTCCTTGCTCGCCACCCGACCATAGAAATTCCAGAACGGACGTCCTTCGACCAGCAGCGGGTAGCTGAGGCCAACGCTGAATTCCACCACTTTGATGTCGCCCTGGCTGTAGGCCAGATCCAGCTTCAGGTCGCGCGGGGTGAGCGGCACCGAGTAGGCGAGGGAATAACTCCGGCTGCCATCCGCGCCGGTGGCGCTGAATTGCAGGTTGTCGCCGCGCCCGCTCAAGCCCGCCACCCGCGCGCTGAAGCCGATGCGCTCCTCACCCACGCTGTAGCGGCCGGCGTTATCGGCGAATACGCTGTACTGGTAGCGTTTCGGCTCCGCTGCGTCGATCAGCAGATCGGTCTCGCCGCTGCGTTTGCCGGCTTCGACCCGGGCGCGCAATTGCACTTCGTGCAGGCGGTTGAAGCGGAGCAGGTCGGATTCCAGGCGGCTTACCGAAACGAGGTCGCCGCTACTCAGGCTGAGCCGCTCCCGCACGAAATCCGGGCTGACCTGTTTCACCGGGCCGACCTTGATTTCGCCGACCCGGGCTTCCACCAGGCGAATTTTGACGCGGCCATCGCGGATGTCCTGGGGCGGCAGGAACGCCTTCGCGGTAGGCATGTTCCTGTCGGCGTAGAGCTTGTTGATGCCCGCCACCGCCGTGAACAGATCGGCCAGACTGAGTGTTTTTCCCTCATAGGGTTGCAGCACGGCGCGGATTTCCTCGCCGCTCAGGATCGCCGAGGCATCCCATTCGAAGGCGGTCACCGGGATGTTGCGCTCCTCTGAGGCGGCCCCAGGCCGGGCTGCTTCCGGAACGCTGACTTCTGGCTTCGGAATTCTCTGCCGCAGGCGTTGCTCCTGGATCATGCGCTCCAGTTGCTCGCGTTCGAGGCGCTGCACGGCCCCGGTCTCATCGGTCGCGCCAATCGCGAACGCCGGATTGCTCAGCAAGCACAGGGCGCCGCATGCCCAGGCCAGTGTGGTTCTATTTGGCAAAACTGACTCCAATACACATTATCCAGCCCGCTTAGGGCGTTGAGTTGATGGGGACTTCCTGTTCAAGAAGGCGTTCTTCGTCCATCAGATCCTCCTGCAGGGTGATCAGGTTTCCGCTGGCGGGCGCGCCGATATCAATGCCGTCGAAAGCGCCGAGAACCGGCGGTTGATTCTGCTGGCTGCGCAGGCTCTCGCCGTTGGCGCGGTCGACATAGCCTCCCGGGTTGCTCTCGACAATACGGCGCGGGTTCTGGTTGATCACATAGGCGCCGACATAGGCGACGATGGGCGTGAGCTCGATATCGAAGTCGCCATCCAGCGTGAAGCCGCGAACATCCATGCCGACCGGGGGATTGCGATCCAGATGGTCGATGCGGGCATTGAAGTAGGGGGTATGGAAGCTGACCCAATCATCTGGCCGTTGCCCAGTACGAGGGTGCGCAGAATCGTTTCGCTCGCGCCCTGGATGTCCAGAGTCACCTCCTGAGCCATGCCGCCGTTGAGGCCGGTGACGCGGAGCTCAGCCGGATTGCCGGGCGTGATCGGCTGCATGGCCACATCGATCAGCCGGCCTTGCAGGTTCAGCTCGTCGTCGGTGACCACCTCCAGCGGTGCGTTGCCGCCGATGGCATCCGGGGCGCTGATACTGACACCACCTCCGGCCACCACGTCCGGCCCGCCCTGGTCACTGCCCAGCACGCCGCCGCTGCCGTCCAGGCCGGCGTTGATCGTCACCGGGCCGTCGGAAT
>JAIFLB010000127.1 GCA_020049245.1 Betaproteobacteria bacterium
TACGAACATCTTCTGCCTTGCGCTTGAGATCTTCGATTTGGGAAAGAATTTCCTGATAAGAAGACATCTGTAATCTCCAATAATGAGTAAGCCCGGAATCTTTGAGCAATGCGATGATAATGAAATCGATCTGATCAATGCAATGATTTATTAAAATATTTCGATCAAATAAATCAGAATCAACGTTGCGTGTTTGATTTGAGCAATACCATCACCGCACCGCCTCCGCCATCAATTGGTCGAGCCTGGACAAATGCCAATATTTCTTCGCGTTGCATCAGCCAATGGCGTACATGCAATTTGAGAACAGGTTCACGATTTCTGGAACCCAAACCTTTGCCATGAATGATGCGAATACAGCGAACGCCCCTGCGTTTGCATTCAAACAGGAAATTGGCCAATTCAATCTTGGCATCCAGTCTGTTCAAGCCATGTAAATCCAGCTCAGCTTGCGAAACCCATTCGCCGCGCCGTAAGCGCCGCAATATCAATCGCGACAGGCCAGGGCGTACAAACGAAAGTTCATCTCCGTTTTCTGTCGCTTCATCCCACCGAATCGGATCATGCATGGATTCATGAATCACTTCGCGCTCATCGCGCATGCGGCTCAAGGGAATGGGAGGTGGCCGGGTTGGGGCCGGGACGATGCAGCCATGTGGCGTGATCGGAATGACATCTGTCAGGGCAGCGCGAAAGAGTTCCTTGTCTGCCGGACTTGGGGCGGGAGTTTCAGGCAAACGTTCTTTGCCTGAATTCCCACCTTTTTTCATGGAGATGCAGCGCCTTTTTAACTCAAACTATCAAGATAGCGCTCTGCATCAAGTGCGGCCATGCAGCCGGTTCCAGCACTGGTAATGGCTTGACGATAGATATGATCCTGCACATCGCCAGCAGCAAACACACCCGTAACGTTGGTTTGTGTGGCGTTGCCGGTTTGGCCGCCATGCGTCACCAGATAGCCGTGCGCATTCATTTCAAGCTGGCCTTTAAACATATCGGTATTCGGCTTGTGGCCAATCGCAATAAACACACCCATCAGTTGAATGTCTTTGGTTGCATTGGTTTGAACATTCTTCAGTCGAAGTCCGGTGACGCCTGATTTATCTCCGAGTACTTCATCCAGCGTGCTGTTCAATTCAAGGGTGATCTTGCCTTCCTTGACCTTATCCATGAGTTTATCAACCATGATTTTCTCGGCCTTGAAGGTGTCGCGCCGATGCACCAGCGTGACATGCTTGGCGATATTGGCAAGATACAGCGCTTCTTCGACCGCCGTATTTCCGCCTCCAATAACAGCAACATCCTGGCCTTTGTAGAAAAATCCATCACAGGTTGCGCAGCCGGAAACGCCTTTCCCCATAAAGGCTTGCTCTGAAGGCAAACCGAGGTACATGGCTGAAGCGCCGGTTGCGATGATCAATGCATCACAGGTGTAAACACCGGCATCGCCAGTCAACGTAAGCGGGCGCTGGGTCAGATCAACAGAACTGATCGTGTCGAAAATGATTTCGGTATTGAAGCGTTCGGCATGCGCCTGAAAGCGGGTCATCAGTTCCGGGCCCATGACGCCATTGACATCAGCTGGCCAGTTATCAACTTCCGTGGTGGTCATCAATTGACCGCCTTGTTGCAAGCCGGTGATCAAAACAGGTTTCAGATTGGCACGCGCGGCATAAACAGCTGCGGTATAGCCGGCTGGGCCGGAGCCGAGAATTAATAAAGGGGAATGTTTAGCGGACATCAAATCTCCTTACATGCATTTGAGCGTTAGGGTTGAAAGAGGAGGATTGAAATTGAATAGGGTCAAATTTTAGCAGTCAGGTCATTACCGGCGTTCGAACATGTTCTTCATGTATTATTTTACATAATATACATTCAGAACCTTACAGGTACGATTCAGACAGATGAATTTGCGATCTATGTGCAGCCTCATGGAGAGATTACAAGTCATCCTTTATAGTGCGCGCCATGCTTGGTAAGTCCTCTCGACGCTGCGCCGTCTCCAAACCCGTTCGCAAACCGCTTGCTCCCCGTGTCTCCGCGTTGCTGCGTGAAGTCTGGTGGTTGGCTGCGGTGGGCCTTGCCTTGTATCTGGGCATGATTCTGTTGACCTATCACATCGCCGATCCAGGCTGGTCGCGCATTGGCGGCGATCAGGCGGTACTCAATGCCGGCGGTCCGTTTGGCGCCTGGCTGTCGGATTTACTGCTCTATCTGTTTGGGGCTTCGACCTGGCTTTGGGTGGTGCTGTCTTTGTTCTTTGTCTGGTGGGGTTATCGCCGTATTGGCGAGCAGGAATCGGAACATCAGAACGGTGTGCTGATCACACTGACTGGCTTCCTGATGGTTTTATTGAGCAGCAGCACGCTTGAAGCCATGCGATTTCACAGTTTGCCGATGCAGTTGCCGCTGACCACCGGTGGCGCGCTGGGAGACAGTCTTTCGCATCTGGTGCAAGGCGTATTTGGTTTTGATGGTGGCACGGTCTTGTTGTTGCTGACCTGGGGCGCCGGTTTCAGTTTGTTTACCGGCCTCTCCTGGCTGGAATTGGCCGAGAAAGTAGGCGCCGGCCTGGAAGCTTTGTTCAAGTTTCTAGTCGATACCTGGCAAGCCAAGCGCGATCGAAAAGCGGGTCTGGAGGCTACTTCGGAGCGTGATGAAAGCGTGCGCCAGGAACGCAAACGGATGCGCAAGGAACCCCCGATCCGCATAGAGGCGCCAGTTGCAGTAATCGAAAAATCAGAGCGTGTGCAAGAGGAGCGACAGGATTTGTTGTTCCGCGACGCGCCCGATACCCAGCGTCCGCCCCTGCGCTTGCTGGATGAACCGACGCAGAACACCGCCCAGGTGGATCAAGCCAGTCTGGAAGCCACTTCTCGCCTGATCGAGCGAAAATTGCGTGAATTTGGCGTTGAAGTGAAGGTGCTGGCGGCGTATCCCGGTCCGGTCATCACTCGCTATGAAGTGGAACCGGCTTCCGGCGTTAAAGGCAGCCAGATCACCAATCTGGCAAAAGATCTGGCGCGGGCGTTGTCGCTGGTCAGTATCCGCGTCGTGGAAACCATTCCTGGCAAGAATTGCATGGGTTTGGAACTGCCCAACTCGCAGCGCCAGATTGTGCGGCTTTCGGAAATCCTCTCGGCCAAGGTCTACAACGACAACGCATCGCCACTAACCATGGCGATGGGCAAGGACATCAGCGGCAATCCGATCGTCGCCGACCTGGGAAAAATGCCACATGTGTTGGTCGCCGGCGCCACCGGTTCCGGCAAATCAGTCGCCATCAACGCGATGATTCTGTCATTGATCTACAAATCGACTGCGCAGGATGTGCGCCTGATCATGATCGATCCGAAGATGCTGGAGCTTTCAACTTATGAAGGTATTCCGCATCTGCTAGCACCGGTGGTCACCGACATGAAACTGGCGGCCTCGGCGCTGAATTGGTGTGTCGGCGAAATGGATAAGCGCTATCGCCTGATGTCAGCCCTGGGCGTGCGCAACATTGCCGGTTTCAACCAAAAGATTCGTGATGCGGAAAAGGCCGGTCAACCGCTGAGCAACCCGTTCTCGATTACGCCGGAAGACCCGGAACGGCTGTCTACCCTGCCCTTTATTGTTGTATTGATCGACGAACTGGCCGATCTGATGATGGTCGCGGGCAAGAAAGTGGAAGAACTGATCGCCCGACTGGCGCAGAAAGCACGGGCTTCGGGCATTCATCTGGTGCTGGCGACGCAACGCCCGTCTGTCGATGTGATTACCGGTCTGATCAAGGCCAACATTCCGACCCGGGTCTCGTTCCAGGTCACCAGTCGCATCGATTCACGCACCATTCTCGATCAACAAGGTGCGGAATCACTGCTTGGCCAGGGCGATATGTTGTACCTGCCACCAGGCCACGGCGTGCCCACGCGTTTGCATGGTGCATTCGTGTCTGATGACGAAGTTCACCGGGTTACTGCATGGCTGAAGGAACTTGGGCCGCCACAATATGACGAAAGCATTCTGGAAAGCCCGGATGAAGAATCCGATGAGGATGCTCCCGACAAGAGCGCGGAAGCTGATCCGTTGTACGACGATGCGGTGGCGTACGTATTGAAGAGCCGTCGCGCCTCAATCTCAGCTGTGCAACGACAATTGCGCATCGGTTATAACCGGGCTGCCCGACTGGTCGAGGCCATGGAAAATGCTGGCCTCGTTTCCTCCATGCAAACCAATGGCAACCGTGAAGTGATCGCACCCCGACATGATTCGTAACACACTGATTTCAATCTTTATCCTGACGTTGAGTGGCTCTGCTCTGGCAGATGCAAAAACTCGCCTGGAAGCCTTTGTCGACGGCACCAAGGGGCTCAAGGCCAATTTCACCCAGACTGTCTTCGACCAGGCCGGACGCAAAACCCAGGAAGCCAGCGGCAATCTGTTCTTCTCCCGGCCGGGCAAATTCCGCTGGGTTTATCAGAAGCCATACGCCCAACTGATCGTCGGTGACGGAAGCAAAGTCTGGATCCACGATGAAGATCTGGATCAGGTCACGGTACGCAAACTCGACCAGGCGCTGGGTGATAGCCCGGCCGCATTGTTGGCGGGCGATAACAACATCGAGAAGCTGTTCAACCTGAAAGAAGCCGGCAGCAAGGATGGCATCGAATGGCTGGAAGCTTCGCCAAAAAGCAAGGAAGGCAGCTTTCAAAAGGTCCGCATGGGGTTCAAGGGCAATGATTTGCATGCAATGGAACTGAAAGACAATTTTGGTCAGACCACCTTGCTGCGTTTTTCCAATTTGCAGCGCAATCCTGCCATTGGCGCCAGTCTGTTCCGCTTTACGCCGCCCAAAGGCGTTGACGTGATCGGTGACCGCTGATCTTTTCAGTGCAGCCGCGCCTGCTGCTGAATCCGCTTTCAACCAGGCCGCCACGCCGCTGGCAGAACGTCTGCGACCGCGAAGCCTGGATCAGGTCATCGGTCAAACGCATCTCCTTGGGCAAGGTCGGCCGTTACGGCTGACATTTGAATCCGGCAAACCGCATTCGATGATTCTCTGGGGACCGCCCGGTGTGGGTAAAACCACACTGGCGCGTCTGATGGCGAGTCATTTTGATGCCGATTTCATTCAGATTTCCGCCGTATTGTCCGGCGTCAAGGAAATCCGAGAAGCAGTCGAGCGGGCACGCATCAATCGCGCGGCGAACCGCCAAACCATCCTGTTCGTCGATGAGGTGCACCGCTTCAACAAAGCGCAGCAGGATGCCTTTCTGCCGCATGTTGAATCCGGCTTGCTCACCTTCATCGGTGCCACCACGGAGAACCCTTCCTTTGAAGTGGTCGGCGCCCTCCTCTCTCGCGCCCAGGTCTATGTTCTCAAGCCACTCGACGAAAGCGACCTTGCCGCATTGCTGGAACGCGCGCTCCGCGAGGCGGCTAGCGAGATCAAGCTCAGCGAAGAAGCCGGCAAGCTGCTGCTGGCCTATGCCGATGGTGATGGCCGCCGCTTGCTCAACCTGCTCGACCAACTGTTCACTGCCGCACAGGCCGCCAAGCGCAACCAGATTGATGCCGCGTTCATTGGCGAGGCGCTGGCATCGTCGCGTCGGCGTTTCGACAAAGGCGGCGATGCGTTCTACGACCAGATCTCCGCCCTGCACAAATCGGTTCGCGGCTCCAGCCCGGATGCCGCGCTTTACTGGTTGAGCCGCATGCTGGATGGCGGCGCCGATCCGTTGTATCTCGGCCGACGCATCATCCGCATGGCGGTGGAAGACATCGGTCTGGCCGATCCGCGCGCCTTGACCACCGCGCTCGATGCGGTTGCCACCTTCGAGCGACTGGGCAGCCCGGAAGGTGAACTGGCACTGGCCCAAGCAGTGCTTTACCTGGCGGTGGCGCCGAAAAGCAATGCCGTGTACACCGCCTACAAAGCGGCACAGACCTTTGTCGCGCAAGACGGCTCCCGCCCGGTACCCGTACACCTGCGCAATGCACCGACCAAGCTGATGAAAGAACTTGGCTACGGCCATGCCTACCGCTATGCACACGACGAAGCTGAAGCCTACGCCGCGGGAGAGCGCTATTTTCCCGATGAGTTGACCCAGCCTCCGCGTTTCTACCAGCCGACGCCACGCGGCCTGGAAGGCAAGATCGGCGAACGCCTGGCCTACCTCAAGTCGCTTGATACAGCAGCAATCAAACCCGGCAAGTAACCGCCACTGTCAGACCACCATTTTTGGCTGGTTTGAGTTGCCCCGAATTGCGCTCAACTGCTAGAATGCGCGCCGCTTTGCGCCTGACGTTGGGTCGGGCCAGCGAAATCCACACATCCGCACCAGTTAAGGTGCCTCGCACGGACTTGCGGGGTTCTCGGCGGATGGCGGCTTAACCTTAACCAAGGAGTTGTTATGTCCGTAACCATGCGTCAAATGCTTGAGGCCGGTGTTCACTTCGGCCACCAAACCCGTTACTGGAACCCGAAGATGGCACCGTACATCTTTGGTCACCGCAACAAGATTCACATCCTGAATCTGGAAAAAACCCTGCCGTTGTTCAACGAAGCCGCCACCTTCGCGCGTCGTTTGTCTTCCAACAAGGGTTCCGTGCTGTTTGTCGGCACCAAGCGCCAGGCGCGCGAAATCATGGCTGAAGAAGCGGCCCGTTGCGGCATGCCGTGGATTTCGCATCGCTGGTTGGGTGGCATGCTGACCAACTTCAAGACCGTCAAGCAGTCGGTCAAGCGGATGAAGGACATCGAAGCGCAACTGGCCGAGCCGGGCGCAATTTCGAAGAAAGAAATCCTGCGTGTGCAACGCGAATTCGACAAGCTGATGCAAAGCCTGGGCGGCATTCGCGAGATGGAGCGTTTGCCTGATGCGCTGTTCGTGGTTGACGTCGGCTATCAGAAGATCGCCATTACCGAAGCCAACAAGCTGGGTATCCCGGTGATCGGCATCGTTGACTCGAACAACTCCCCGCTGGGTGTGGATTACGTGATTCCCGGTAACGACGATTCGAACCGCGCCATCCGCTTGTATGCGCGTGGCCTGGCGGATGCCATTCTGGAAGGCAAGACCATGGTGATCGAAGAAATGGTCGCGGCGGTTCAGGATGAATACGTCGAAGTCGACGAATCCAACGAAGCCAGCGCCGGTTGATTTACCAGGCGGGCCTTATTCATGCCCGCTAGACAGAATTCATGACGCCCCGCTAACCGGGGCGTTTTTTCGATAAAGAACTGTTCAGGAGAAAGTTATGGCGGAAATCACCGCATCCATGGTTAAAGAGCTGCGCGAGCGCACCGACGCCCCCATGATGGATTGCAAGAAAGCACTGACCGAAGCGGTTGGCGATATGCAGAAAGCGGAAGAAATTCTGCGCGTGCGTTTCGGCAACAAGGCTGCCAAGAGCGCGGGCCGCATTGCCGCTGAAGGCGTCGTGGCGATCAACATCAGTGCAGACGGAAAGACCGCCGCGATGGTGGAAGTGAACTGCGAAACCGACTTTGTCGCGAAGAACGACGACTTCCTGGCACTTTCCAAGGCGTTGGCGCAAATGGTCATCGACCACAATCCGGCCGATGTCGCCGCCCTCTCCGCTTTGCCTTACGCCGGCAAGACGGTTGAAGAGTTCCGTACCGAGATGGTCGGCAAGATCGGTGAGAACATGTCGGTTCGTCGGTTTGTGCGTCTGAACGGCCAGGGCAAGTTCGCCAGTTACATCCACGGCAGCAAGATTGGCGTGCTGGTCGACGTCGCTGGTGATGAGGCAATTGCCAAGGACATCGCCATGCATATCGCCGCTTCGAAGCCGAAGTCGCTGGATGCTTCCGGTGTCTCGCAAGATCTGATCGACACCGAGCGTCGCGTCGCCATCGAAAAGGCAAAGGAAGCCGGCAAGCCGGAAGCCATGCTGGAAAAAATCGCCGATGGCACCGTGCAGAAATTCCTCAAGGATGTCACCTTGCTGTCACAGCCGTTCGTCAAGGATGACAAGCAGACCGTCGAGCAGGTTCTCAAGTCGAAGAACTCGCAATGTCATGGCTTCACCATGTTCATCGTCGGCGAAGGTATCGAGAAGAAAGTGACTGACTTCGCGGCTGAAGTCGCCGCTGCTGCCAAGGTCTGAACTCAATGCCCCCAATGGTCTCTCCGTGCAAGCGCATTCTGTTGAAGCTTTCCGGCGAAGCGCTGATGGGGCCGGATGCGTTTGGCTACCACGCCGACACCATGGCCAGCATGGTTGCCCAGATCAAGGAAGTAGTTGATCTCGGCGTCCAGGTCGGCATCGTGGTCGGTGGCGGCAACCTGTTTCGTGGCGCCACCGGCGCCCTTTCCGGCATGAATCGCGCCACTGCAGACAGCATGGGCATGCTGGCGACGGTAATGAACGCGCTGGCATTGAAAGATGGATTGGTCGCTGCGGGTGTCGATGCACGGGTGCAAACTGCGGTCACCATCGGCCATGTCGGCGAGCCGTTCGAGCGGGACAGTGCGGTTCGCCACCTTGAGGCTGGCCGCGTGGTCATTTTTGGTGGTGGCACGGGAAACCCCTTTTTCACCACCGATACAGCTTCCGCGCTGCGCGGTGCTGAAATTGGCGCCGACCTGATGCTGAAGGCAACTAAAGTGGATGGTGTTTACACCGCCGATCCGAAGAAAGACCCGACCGCGACCCGCTACGAACAGCTTGGCTTTGACGAAGCCATCGCGAAGAATCTGGGCGTGCTCGATACCGCCGCCTTCGCCCTGTGTCGGGAACAGAAACTGCCGCTTTGCGTGTTCAGCATCTTCAAGCCGGGTGCGTTGCGGCGCGTGGTACTTGGCGAGCCGGAAGGCACCCGGGTCGTACTTTAATGAGGAATGAAGCATGATTGCCGAGATCAAGAAAGCCGCTGAAGAAAAGATGAG
>JAIFLB010000106.1:0-11933 GCA_020049245.1 Betaproteobacteria bacterium
GGCGCAGCGCCAACATCGGGTCATTCAACATCAGGCCGGCATAGGCTTGACCAGTCAACGTGTCGCCAGCTGCCGCCTCCATTTCCCGCAACGCGACTTTGCTTGCCTGTTTGATCGGCTGTTCCTGGTAAACCAGGTAAGCCGCCCATTGCGTCGCACCCCACCAGCTTTGACCGGCCATCGCGTCTCCTCGAGTGACACTGATGCGTCAACTGTACTTTAAACAGCAAGGATGGTGCATCCGCTACCAGCAGCCTGGCTTGTTTCAGCTTCGTGTCATGCGGGCGGCGAGCCAGGTCAGACTGATGGCAACCAGCACCAGGCCAAGGGTGGCAGCCATGTTGTTCAGCCATTCCGGTGCCAGCAGCAGCAGGATGCCAAGTTCCAGCATCATCAGCCCGGACAGCAGCTTCAGCAGCCGGCCTTCGCGCTCGCTCAGCTTGCGGGCACATCGGCAGAACATAGATCAGGTTGTACAAGGCGAGATAGAACAAGTGCTGCGTCGGGTTGCTGACCTGCATGGTGAGCAGACGGGTATAGACCATCGGGAAACCGGCCGTGCACAACAACTCGTAGAAATTCGCGGCGATGGCCAGCAGAACGGTGGCGGCGAGCATCGCCGGCAGGTTGCCGGCAGCGAGAATGGCACGGCCGCGACGAAAGATATCCGCCTTGCGCGATTCCGGAATCGAAAGTGATACGCCCGCCTTGAAGGCGAAGAAGTCCTTCGTGTTCACCGCGCCGATCACCACCGCCAGCGCCCCTGCCGCGCCCGTCACCCAGGGCAGGCTGCCCATGATGCGGAACAGCCCCAGCCAGGCCGCCATGAAGGCAAAGTACATCAAGCCGGAAAACAGCACGAAAACACCGCCGATCAACGCCATGCGGCGACGATCCTGCTGATGCACCAGCAGCGAGAGCAGGAACAGCAGAACAAAGAAGGCGCACGGGTTGAAGGCATCCATGCCGGCGATCAACACCGTCATCACCGGCAAGGAGTGTGTACGCGCATCGAAACTTCCGATCAGTGGCAGCAGCAAGGTGGCGTCTTGCTGCGCACCCACTGTCATATCCGGCCCGATCGATTCCCCCGCCGCCACCTTGGCGCGGCATTGATTCAGCCGCTCCAGCAACAGCGTTCGACTGTGCCCGCCAGCTTGCCAGCCAACCTGCATCTGACGGCAATAGAACAGCGCCGGCACCGACTGCGCCTGCTGGCCCTGTTCAGCCGCCATCGCAATGTAACGATCGACATTTGCCTGGCTTCTGGTCAGTTCAAGCGAATGCAGCACGATCCACGGTTGCGAGCGCGCCAGCGCTTCCAGTTCGGGCCGCGCCTCCAGGCAATGTGGGCATTTCTGTGACCAGAAGAAGTAGAGATGAACCCTTGGCGCAGCCTCGTCGCCCGGTTCTGTCCAGGCGTAAGGCGCTTGCGCCAGCGCGATGGAAGGCAACAGTGCCAGCACAACCAGCAAACCGATCAATTTATGCAGCATGCTATTCAAGCCGTACATCAACGTCAGCAGCCAGTCGTGGAAGATGCTTTCAGCATAGACAGAAAGACTTGCGCGTTCAGAATGGCGGCGGACTGGAAAATGACATGGATTGACCGGTCAGCGGATGCGGCAGGATCAGTTCGCAGGCATGCAGCAACAGGCGGCTGACACGCGCAACGGCATCCGGGCTGGCATATAGATCATCGCCCAGGATCGGATGACCGATGGCTTGCAGATGGACCCGTAATTGATGCGACCGTCCGGTCACCGGCTCCAGTTCCAGGCGCGTGCCGGCGCGCTGCGGGTCCGCCGCCAGCACCCGCCAGCGCGTCACGCTGGGTCTGCCGTTGACATGATCGACGATATGTTTCGGCCGGTTTGGCCAGTCCAGTTCAAGCGGCAAGTCGATCACGCCCCATTCCGCCCCGCCCGGCACGGCAACGACGCCATCGACCACAGCCTGATAACGCTTGTGCACCTGGCGCATTTCAAATGACCGGTTGAGCGCGCGTTGCGCCTCGATGCCACGCGCCATCGCCAGCAAACCGGAGGTCTGCAAATCCAGCCGGTGCACGATCAACGCTTCCGGAAAACGACTTTGGACTCGCGCGCTGAGGCAGTCCTGTTTGTCCGGGCCGCGCCCGGGTACCGACAACAAGCCACTCGGCTTGTTGAGCACCAGCAGGTGCTCGTCGGCGAAAATCAAATCAAATGGAGAATCGCCAACCGGTGGCGGTGGAGCGTAGAGCATGCGGAAAACTCGAGAGCGGGAAAAACACCGTCAAGAGCTTACAGCCGCGAACCGGCGAGAACCACTCGCGCCGGCTAAAGAAGAAGTCAGACTTCAGGCAGTCTTCATGAAGTGCCGCGCGTAGCTCGGGTTGAGGCGGCTCAGCGGCAACAGAATCGGCAGGTCGGCGGTGTTGAAATCAGGATCCCAGGCCGGCTCGCCACAAACGTAGGCGCCCAGGCGCAGGTAACCCTTGACCAGAGGCGGCAACATCGGCGCAGCGACGCTTTCAAGTTTGTCGAGCGGCAGCGGGCAACGCGGAAACACGTGCAATTCGATCGGAGCCAAATGCTTTTCACGTACCGCGTGCCAGATGCCGGCAGCGTTATGGCCGCCATCCGCCATGCCGATGCTGGCGCAGCCAATCAGGTAGTCATGCTTGTTGCGCAACATGTATTCCGCCAGGCCGGCCCAGAGCAGCGTGATTACGCTACCGCTACGGTAATCGGCATGCACGCAGGAACGGCCAAGCTCGACCATGCGACTGCGAAGATGCAGCAGTCGGGTCAGATCAAATTCGGTTTCAGAATAATAATTGCCGACCCGCTTGGCGGCGCTCGGACTCAGGATGCGATAGGTGCCGACCACTTCTCCGGTGTCCTGATCACGCACCAGCAAATGATCGCAATAGGCATCGTAAAGATCGATGTCGAGTCCGTCTTCCGGGGTGCTCAGGCGGGCACCCATTTCCTCGGCGAAAACTTTAAAGCGCAGGCGTTGTGCCTCACGGACTTCGTCATGATGGCGGGCGAAGCTGACATTGAAATTCTTTTTGGCCCGGCTGTCCTGTCCAACTCGTTCCTGCAACATGACATTTCCTTTTCTTTGCGTCGATATGGCAAAGGTAAGGAATTGTCATTGCCGGTATGTGACTGAAAAATGAAGAAATGATGACAAAGGACCAAGCATTGCTGAATCGCCAGTTCAGCGGATGCGTTTAGCGAGATACCCGCGCCTGGCCGCCAGACTCGAGGATGCGAACACGGTCGCCTACAGCAAAGCGTTCGTCTTTATCTTCTTGCACAATGGCAATCGTGCGGCCGTAATCGATCTTGACGACGATTTCCAGGCCTTGCTTGCGCGTGGCGACTTCTTCACCCGCCGCCCCTGCCAGTCCGCCGACGACGGCGCCGATCACCGCGCCAAGCGCCTTGCCCTTTCCGCCACCCACAGTACTGCCTGCAATACCGCCGACCGCACCGCCCGCCGCCGCGCCAATGCCGGACTCGGTACCCTCGAGCTTGACCGGACGAATGCTTTCGATGGTTCCCATTTTGACTTCATAAACGCGACGCGCTTCGGTGCGTTCATAGTCGTCGCCACCACGTCCGCTGGCGCAACCAACAAGTAGCGCGGGGATCAACACAATCCAGAATGTCTTCATGTTCAGCTCCTTAAATCACGTAGCCATATTCCGCTTTGAAGCGGTCAGCAATTTCATCCCAGGTAAAACGATGATTCTGGCCACCACGCTCGGCAATCTTGATCGCGCCGAGCAATCCCGCCAGACGGCCAACCGTCGGCCAATCCATATTTTTCAACATGCCGGCCATCAGTCCCGCGCGGTAGGCATCGCCACAGCCGGTCGGATCGACCACTTCACGCGCTTTGGCAACCGGGATGTCATGCACTTCGCCAGCCGCATAAATTCGTGATCCATCACCACCCAACGTGACGATCAGCGCCCGCACCTGTTTCGCCAACTGCTCAAGCGTCTGACCGGTACGTTCCTGCAAGAGTTTCGCTTCATAGTCATTGCAGGTCAGATAATCGGCCTGCTGGATGAAAGCGAGCAACTCATCGCCATTGAACATCGGCAAGCCCTGGCCGGGATCGAAGATGAACGGAATACCCGCTTCGTTGAATTGGCGGGCGTGATCAATCATGCCCTGACGACCATCCGGCGACAGAATGCCAAGCTGAATGTCGGAAGCGCTGTTGACATTGTTCTGATGCGAGGCGTTCATCGCGCCAGGATGAAAGGCAGTGATCTGGTTATCCGCCAGATCAGTGGTGATGAATGCCTGGGCGGTAAAGGTATTGGCGACTGATCGAATATGGCTGGCATCGAGGCCAAGTGTTTTCAAGCGCTCAGCATAGGGCGCGAAGTCATCGCCCACCGTCGCCATGATCACCGGATCGCCGCCCAGCAACTTCATGTTGTAGGCAATATTGCCAGCGCAACCACCATATTCGCGGCGCATATCCGGCACCAGAAAAGCGACATTCAGAATGTGAATCTGCTCGGGCAGGATGTGATTCTTGAAATGATCGTGGAACACCATGATGGTGTCGAAAGCCATGGAACCGCAGATCAGGGTACGCACAGGCGGGCAAATCGAACCTTGGTTTTATTGCTGCCAAATCAATGATTTGCTGACCCAGCCCTGGTTTTTCACTTCGTCTTCGACTTCAACCCATTCGCCTTGTTCCGAAATGACCTTGAAAGAATAGTATTTATCCACTTGTGACAGCGGCGTTCTCGCATGCTCGGTGCCAGGGCCGGAACGAACATTCAATTTATCCACCTTTGACGCCGCGCATTTGATCTCCGTCGTCAGCAGACGGCTCAATATCCAGTGCGTGTCACCATCGATATCTTCCACCTGATACCAGTCACCATTCTGGCCGAGCGGCTTCAGTGGCATGTATTTGTAGACTTCCCAGCTTTTTTCATACTGCGTGCCGGGGCTTTTGCGCAGGTTGGCTTGCGGTACTTTTACGCAAGCCGCAGTTGCCGAGCCGGCGAGAAGAAGAGTCAGAATGGCAAGGGTGGGTACAGATTTTTTCATGGCGAATGAGAACTCAGGTTTGAATAGATTGAAAAAACAGTTCACGTTGTATTCGATCAACGCTCGGGATTTCGGCCACTGTTGTGGTTCTGATTTAAGACTTTGCCGAAGATTTTAACGTACCGACAAGTCGAGCGCCCAAGACAAGTCAAACCGGCGTTGTTGGCCACAAAAAAACAAACCCGCGCAAGGCGGGCTTGAATTTATCGTGTCACAAGATCAATCAGGGTTTGATCTTGTCGATCACCAGTTTATTGCCCTTGGAACCGATTTTTACATTGGCCAGCATGCCTTCAAGATCGCCCGCCGCACCCATCGGTTGGCCGGATTTCGAAACTCGCGCCATCAAGGTGACTTCTTTGAAATTGGACAGCTTGTTGTCCGGGTTCATCGCCATTGCGTCGGAGAGTTCGAACTCAAGCGGGAATTTTCCGGCGGTTGAACGAATCGCCGCGACAGGCGCACCGCCAGCGGCCGAACGGGCAAACAGGAAGACGACGTCGGTATCGCTCACTTTCGCTTTCAGAGCTGGCGAGATATCAACCATGCCATGCACGGTAGCGCCCGGCTCGGCCGGGGCGGTTTGCGGCGCCGCCGGATCAGCCAGACTGTCGAGGCCGGTGGTTGCGCCACGCGCCAAGCGGTTGGCCTCCTTCTGCGCCTCAAGAATGTCCTGCGCGTAAGGCGACTCCGGCGGCAACAATTTGTAGAGATGCTTCATGTAATAAGCCGCCTGGGCGAAATTCTTTTCCTGGAAGTTGTAGATGCCGGCCAGTTCCAACCCCTTCAGGTCATCCGGATCTTTTTCCAGCGCCTGCAGGATCAATTCGATTGGCTTGCCCTTCAGCACACGGTCATTGCTGATTGCCAAGGCTTCGGCATAGCCGGTCATCACGGCCGGGACATCCGCCTTCAATGCCATCGCCTTTTCATAGGCATTCAGCGCCTCCGGCCAGTGGCCAACGGCGGCATAGGTTTTTCCGAGAATGACCCAGGCTTCAAGGTTGTTTGGATCCGTCTTGGTCTTCTCTTCAACCTTCTGGATCATTTTCATGATGTCATGCTCGCCCTGCGCGCCGGCGGCAATCGGCGGATTCGCCTGGGCTTCGGCAATGGCGATCAAGGACATCGGGTTGCCCAGCACAAAATAAAGGCCGAAAGCGGCAATCGGCAATACACCCGCGAGCGTAAAGCCGAGGCGGCGACTGGTGACCGGCGCCATCGTGAGGTCAGCCTTGCTGAGCGCGTCTTCAGCGAGGCGGGTTTCAAGTTCTACCTTGCTGACTTGATACTGTTCTTCCGACAGGAGGCTGTTGGCGCGGTCAGCCTCCATTTCCTTCATCTGGTCGCGGTAGACGGCGATGTTGATATCGCGCCGCGCAGCTTTGGCGGCGACTTCCCGCTTGCGTAACAGTGGCGGCAGGACAAAGGCCAGCGCGACGGCGACACAGGCGACAGCAGCTACCCAGAACAGGGTGACGGACCAAAACGGATTCATTTGTTGTCTTCCAGTAAGTGAGCGGCAGCAGCGAGTTGTTTTTCGTCAACCGGTGTTTCTTTGAGGTTGCGGCGCTTGTTCAGCGTGAAGTACCAGATTCCGGCACCCAGTGCGAGGAACAGCGCGGGGCCGAACCAGAGCAGCATTGTCAGCGGTTTGAATGGCGGCCGGTAGAGTACGAAATCGCCGTAACGAGTAGTCAGGTAGTCAATGACTTCCTTGTCGTCCTTGCCGGCCTTCATCTGGACGCGAATTTCCTGGCGCAGGTCTTCCGCCAGTTCCGCATGCGAACCCGCCAGCGATTCGTTCTGGCAGACCAGGCAACGCAGTTCTTCCGACAGTTTGATCATGCGTTGCTCGATCACCGGGTCTTCACCCACCGGCGTGGCTTCCTCAGCCGATGCGGGCAAAACCAAGGCAAGCATCAAAGCGAACAGCAACGATTTCATGCGCCCAACTCCTTCAGTTTCGGTTCGAATTTTTCTTTCCAGATATCCGGGCTGATCGGGCCGACATGCTTCATGCGCACAATTCCGCCCTTGTCGATGACATAGGTTTCCGGCGTGCCGGTGACACCGTAATCGATGCCCACCTTGCCGGAAAGATCGTCCGGGACGGCGAAATACGGGCTGCCTTGGTCGGACAGAAGCTGAGCCGCTTCACGGTCCTTGTCCTTCCAGTTGAGGCCGACGATAGGCACCGGCTGGCTTTGCGCCAAGGCCATCAACAAACCATGTTCCTGCCGGCAGGATACACACCAGGGCGCCCAGACATTCATCACCCAGACCTTTCCCTTCATGTCGGCCGGACTGAACGATGTATTGGCATCGCCCACCACTGGCAGGGTGAAGGCCGGCGCGGACTTGCCGATAAACGGCGAAGGCACTTCACGGGGATTCAGGAACAAACCCTTGGCGAAGAAACCGACCAGGACAAGGAATACGATCAGCGGAATCCAGCGCTTCATGTTCAAGCCCCCTGAGTTGCTGCGCCAGTCGGCGCGGTCGCTTTGACAGCAATGCGATAACGCCGATCAGACGCGGCCAGGAAGCCGCCGATCACCATGAACAACGCGCCGATCCAGAGCCAGTTGATGAACGGCTTGTGGAACACCCGCACCGCCCAGGTCTGTGCCGCTTCATCCAGCGGTTCGCCGAGCGCAACGTAAATGTCGTCGAACAGGGCAGGCTGAATCGAAGCTTCCGTCATCGGCATGCCGGAGGCGTTATAGATGCGCTTCTCTGGATGCAATTCGTACAACTTCTTACCGTTCTTGCTGACTTCCACCGTACCTCTGGCGGCGCGGTAATTCGGCCCCTGATGCTCCGTGGTGCCGCGGAAGGTGAAGGTGTAGCCGGCCAATTCGGTATGGTCGCCAATGTTCATCCGTACATCACGTTCCACCTGATAGTTGGCAACCACAGTGATGCCGGCGACACCCACCGCCATGCCGAGGTGAGCCAGTTGCATGCCCCAGAACGAACGCGTCAGCGAGGACAAGCGGGCGCCGTTTTTCAAGCGTTCGCGGAAACCGATCACCACCGTGAGGAAGATCCACGTCGCCATGGCGAAACCGAACACCGCCCAGGGCTTGAACCCATCCAGCGTCAACGGCAACAGGATGCCGGTGGCCACCGAAATAGCCAGCGCCCATTTCAGGCGTGACACCATGTCCGGCAGGCTGGCTTCCTTCCAGCGCGCCAAGGGGCCGACCCCCATCAGGAACAGCGCCGGCGCCATCAGCGGCACAAACACAGCATTGAAGTAAGGCGGGCCGACGGAAATCTTGCCCATGCCCAGCGCGTCGATCAGCAACGGATACAAGGTACCCAGCAGCACCGAACCCAACGCGGCCAACAGGACCACGTTATTGCCCAGCAACAAGGCCTCGCGGGAGAACCAGGTGAAGCCGCCGCCGCTCAACATCTTTGGCGCGCGCCAGGCGTAGAGCACCAGCGATCCGCCGATTACCAGTACCAGGAAACCGAGAATGAAGGCGCCGCGTGCCGGGTCGGTGGCGAAAGCGTGCACTGAAGACAACACGCCGGAACGCACCAGGAAGGTGCCCAGCAGCGAGAGCGAGAACGCAGTCAGCGCCAACAATACGGTCCAGGCCTTGAAAGCACCGCGCTTCTCAGTGACGGCCAGCGAGTGGATCAACGCCGTGCCGGCAATCCAGGGCATGAATGAAGCATTTTCGGTCGGATCCCAGAACCACCAGCCACCCCAGCCCAGTTCGCGGTACGCCCACCAGCTACCCAATGCGATGCCGAGGGTCAGGAAGGCCCAGGCCACCGTGGTCCAGGGCCGCGACCAACGCGCCCAGGCGGCGTCGAGACGACCGGAAAGCAGTGCCGCGATGGCGAAAGCGAAAGCGACTGCAAAGCCGACATAGCCCATATACAACATCGGCGGATGGATGATCATGCCCCAGTCCTGCAGCAGCGGATTCATGTCGCGACCGTCAACGGCGGCAGGAATAAGCCGATCGAAGGGATTCGACGTAGTCAACAGGAAAGCGAGGAAACCGACCGAGATCAGGCCCATGACGCCGAGCACGCGCGCCACCATATCTTCCGGCAGATGCCGCGAGAACACCGAAACCGCCGTTGTCCAGAAGCCGAGGATCAGCACCCACAGCAGCAGGGAACCTTCGTGTGATCCCCAGGTAGCGGTCAGACGATAAATCTCCGGCAGCTGCGAGAAGGAATTGCTCGCCACGTTCTCGACCGAAAAGTCGTTGACCATAAAAGAATAGGCAAGACAGCCGAAAGCCAGCAGGGAGAATACGAACTGTCCCTGAGCCGCTGGCCGCGCCACTGCCATCAACGTCAGGTTGCCGCGCTGCGCGCCGATCAATGGCAGGATAGCCTGGGTGAGCGCCAACAGCAGCGCTACGATGAGGGCGAAATGGCCGAGTTCTGGGATCAATGTGGTCTCCTTGAGGATGCCGGAATCATGCGTCGAAGGCGTCGATGCTCTGACGCCCGAATGTTATTGAACGAGCGACTGCTGAGCCTTGGCGGCTTGTTCCAGGGCTTGCGCCGCCTCTGGCGGCATATAGTTTTCATCGTGCTTGGCCAACACCTGGGTCGAATTGAACATGCCATCAGCCCCGATCTTGCCTTCCGCGACGACACCTTTACCCTCTTTGAACAGGTCAGGCAGGATGCCCTTGTAGATGACCGGCATCGATTTGGCGGTATCGGTCACGACAAACCGCACCGTAAGTCCGTCCGGATCGCGCTTGACGCTGCCATCTTCCACCAAGCCACCGATACGGAAAGCGCGATCCGATGGCGCCTTGCCTTCAGAGACTTCAGTCGGCGAATAGAAAAACACCAGATTGCTCTGAAAGGCATTCAGGATCAGCGCGGCGGCAATGCCCAGGCCAGTCAAGCCAAGGAAAATAACCAGGAGTTTCTTGTGACGTGATTTCATTGCTCTTCCCACTGCTGCATGCGCTTCAGGCGGCGGCGAGTATCACTGTCAGCGCGTTTCAAAAGTATGACTTCAATCAAGATTACCGCCAGTGTGACCGCATAAGAACCCCAGACGTACAGCCCATAACCCGCCATATGCCAGAACTCTGACCAGCTAGCCCATTCCATTATTTGGCCTCCAGAATCGCTTTTACCCAATCGGTATGGCGTTCCCGTTCCAGAATGATCCGCCTCACCCGTACCAACGCGACCGCGATGGTGTAAAGCCAAGCCGCAATCGCCATTACCAGCATGCCTTGCAACATGATCGCCGCCATGCTGGGCGCTTTGGTCAGGCTGATAGACGCGCCCTGATGCAAGGTGTTCCACCATTTCACAGAAAAATAAATGATCGGCACATTGATCGCGCCGATCAGCGTCAACAGCGAACCCGCACGATCACCCCGCCTGACGTCATCAATCGCCGCCCACAACGCGATGATGCCGACATAAAGGAAAAGCAGGATCAATTCCGACGTCAGCCGAGCATCCCAGACCCACCAGGCGCCCCACATCGGCTTGCCCCAGAGTGCGCCGGTCCACAGCGCGATGAAGGTGAACAGCGCGCCGGTCGGGGCCAGCGCGCGCGCCATCATGAATGACAGGCGGGTGTTGAAGGCGAGGCCGATGGCGCCCCAGAAAGCCATCACCAGATAAATGAACATCGACATCCAGGCCGCCGGCACATGAATGAAGATGATGCGATAGGCCTCGCTTTGCTGGAAATCGGTCGGCGCCAGGAAGAAGCTGATGTACAGCCCCCAAATGGTGAGCAGACCGGCGCTCCAGGCGAACCAGGGGATCAGCTTGCCGGCGAGATGATAAAAATTGGCGGGAGAGGCGTAGGTATAGAGATTCATTCGTCAGGGTTCAACGCTTGGTCAACGCTTTTTCAACAATTATTCGAGAGACACACGCAGCGCGGCGGCCGCAATCCATGGCGAGATCATAAGCGACAGCAGCATGAATGCGCCCAGCAAAGACAAGTGCGCCTCGGCTCCAGTTCCCGTCATGACGCCATCAACCGCGCCAGCGCCAAAAATAAGCGCCGGCACATACAACGGCAGGATCAGCAAAGTCAGCAACACGCCACCGCCACGCAGACCAAGTGTCAACGCAGCACCGACGCTACCGAGCAAGGAAAGGATTGGCGTGCCCAGGAGCAGCGAAATCTCCAGAATCCAGATCGCCTCCCAGCTCAGATTGAACTGAATGCCCAGCACCGGCGCGATCAGCAGCACCGGAATACCGTAGATCAGCCAATGCGCGATCGACTTGCCCAACACCAGCAACACCGTCGGCTCGGGAGACAACACCATATGCTCGAGGCTGCCATCGTGATGATCGTCGGCGAACAGGCGCGACAGCGACAACAACGAAGCCAGCGTGGCGGCGACCCAAAGCACGCCAGGCCCGATACGCGCCAACATCTCCGGCTCCGGCCCGATACCGAGCGGAAACAGGCTGGCCACCATGACAAAGAAGAATTGCGCGATCATCCAGTCGCCACGCCGACGGGCGGCCAGGGTGAGGTCGCGGCGAAGCACGGCGAGCAGGAAGCGATGCATGGCCGGCCTAGACCAATTCCGGAATCGCGACGTTGCCGACCAGCAAACGCTGCACGCTGACGCCTTCCAGATTCAACGCCTGATGCGTGGTTGCGACGACCATGCCACCCGCCTTCAGGTGCTCACGAATCAACCCCTCCATCAGCGCCACCGCGTGCACATCAAGGCCGGTCAGCGGCTCATCCAGAATCCACAATGTCGCCCCAGCCAACAGCAACGCAGCGAGCGCGACGCGACGTCGCTGACCAAAAGACAACACACGACAGGGCAGATCCAGACATCGCGTCAAACCGAGTTGCTCCAGCGT
>JAIFLB010000106.1:11952-22677 GCA_020049245.1 Betaproteobacteria bacterium
CCATCCGAAAAGCGCAGATTTTCCAGCGGATCAAGATCATCCTTGACCCCATTGGCATGGCCCAGGTAACACATTGCCGCGTGATAGACCTCGCTCACCCGGCCGATCGCTTCACCACACCAACGCACCTCGCCAGCCTCCGGCCGTGCCAAGCCGGTCAGCAAGCGCAGCAAACTGGTTTTGCCCTGACCGTTACCGCCCTGAACCAGCAATAGCTCCCCCTCTTTCAAGGAAAAATTCATGTCCTTGAACAACAACCTTTCGCCACGAGCGCAGGCGAGGTCATGAACAGAGAGGAGCAAGTCGGGCATGGCAGATGAGTTCGGGGGGCGGGCGAGCATACCCGCAAACGACCCGACGACAAAATGCCGTAGATCAATTAATGATTACGAATCGTCGCGAGGTCAGGGCAAGACAATCAACTCGCTGCGCGAGTTACTTAAGGACGAAAGCCACCTTGGCGGAAGCCAGAAAGTTGCTTTTCTGGTCCGCCGTATAAATCCGTAAAACATCTTCATCGCTGACATTCAAATCAGCCAGCGTTTTCAAGCCGACCGCAGTCACCACCAGCGGCGACTTGGCGCCCCGGGCTTCCAGCGCCGCACGCGCCTTCTCGATGCTGTTGGTGTACTCGCCGGCGCCCTGCTCGACCAGAATCTTCTGGCTGATCTTGGAAGGATCGTAAAGGGCTTCGCCCTTGCTGGAAAAAATGCGATTGATCAACGCCGGCTGGAAGCCCAGTGCTCTTGCATCGATGATCAAGCCATCATGCAACACATCCGCCACGACAGGCTTTGCGGCAGAGGCCGCAGGCGGCATGTTCACCGGCGGCGTATAAAACGCCGTCTGCAACATGGCTCGGCCGGGAGCCGCGTTGATGTAGTTGCTGTACAGCGTTTCGGCAACCCCGTCCGAGCCGTGAATCCCGACCTGCATGAACACCACTGCGCTGCCATCCACCGGATCCCAGGCTTCATGCACCTTGCGCGCGCCCCGGATCAACCCGTTGACTGCAGTTCTCACCGCATCGCTTTCCAGAGCGCATTCGCGGACTGTCGCCTGGCCGGAGACATGCACCCCATTGATGATTTCCGCCAAGCGGCGATAAGCCATGATTTCCGCTGCCCGAATCGCCGTCATCCGTTGCCGCGCCGGACCGCCTCCCGCCATCGGCAAACCTTGCCCGACTACCAGGATGTAACCCTGGGTCAGCGCCTCCTGTGGCGAGTCGGTCAAATCAAGATTACGCTGCTCAAGCCATCTGCGTCCCTGATCGAAATGCCCCGAAACGATCTGATCCGCCATAGCGGGGGAATGGGTCACTAGACAGGATAAAAGCGCGCCAATAACAAGAGAGGATTTCACGGTATGCATGATGCAAGACCCCAATCAGATGATTGATATTGCTAAACTGACGCAAGAGTAAACATTTCTCTTTGATAGGCAATATCGCCTTACAAAATTAGTTGCAACGAATCCTATTCGTCCTTGTTCGTCGAGCTGTCTGAACACCCCAATCCAAACAGAAGTCGTTCATGAATCGTCGAATCTCCGTCCGGCAAGCGACTGTTCCCTTGGTTTTTCGCTTGATTGTTGGCTTGAATCGCCAAGCCCTCTCTAATTTTCGAATATTTAACGTTTCGTATCGCTTGGTAGGCGTTATCGCCCTGCTGATCATCAGTGCGGGCCGGCCCGTATTCGCGTTCGAAGAAGGTGGGTTCAATTTCTTTTCACCTGCCGCAGCACCACAATCGGAGCCCGGCAAACTTTTTTCCAAACCTGAATATGCTCCGATTGCGGCGGAAAAACTGCCGCGCAGCGTAGCCATCCTGCCTTTTGGAAACAGCACACAGGAAGTCGGCATTGCCGAAGAAACCCGGCGCGCTTTTTATAACCAGTTCAGTTCCAAGCCCTACAGCGACATTGAGCTCGCCGCTATCGACGCCACCGTCCTGGCGCTTGAGCGGGACAAGAAAGCCGAGCCCGGCACGCTCGATTATTACCAGACGATATGCAGCACATTGGCTTGCGACAGTGTAATCACCGGCAACATCATCCATTTCAGCAAGCTCTTCGCCGGTGTTTATTCAGAACTGGCCATCACTGCGGAAATCCACATGATCGACGTAAAAAGCGGAGACATTCTGCTGACCAGGCGTGAAGACATCACCTTTCGTGAGGGTGGATTAAGTCTGACTCCGATCGGCCTGGCCATGTCAGCCATGTCAGCAGCACTGAACATGCGAGATATTCAACGGGTGCGACTGGTCAACGAACTGGGCTACACCTTCGCCAAGTCGATTCCTGAGCCAGTCGGAGCGGGTATTGCCAGCGGACCAAAGATCGACGGACTGCTCTCGAACGCAATGGAATCCCCCTTTGGGCTTGGCAAAGTCCTCACTCTTGCCATGCAGGGTGATCGCAACGGCAGCGCTGTGTTCGACGTCGGCAATTACCGAAGAGCCCTGCCGATGGTCGAAAAATCACCTGGCATCTATATCGGTGAATATCACGTGCAGGATGGCGATGTGGTTCGCCAGGCACCGCTCGTCGCAACCTTGCGCGGCCGCAATGGTCTCGTTTCCAGTTGGTACGACACCAGTGTGGTGACGATTGACAGCAAGGCGCCCATCGCACCGGCCAAACTCATTGCGCAATCAAAACCCGGAAAGGTGTTGCTGAATTGGGAAGCGATCACCCAGGTTTCCGACCTCGCCGGTTATCAGGTGCTACGCTCAACCCAGCCCTTGTCCGGCTTCAATCCAATTGGCACGGTGCAAACCCCTGCCTACATCGACCATGAAAACACCGATGGGCAATACCGCTTCTATCGCATTGTCGCGCTCGACCATGCCGGCAATACGTCCGAACCGGGCCCGATCGCGCGCGGTCGCATCCTGGCAAGCGGCGAGCAGACCTTGAGCGGACGACTCGAAGCAGATCGGGAACTGGCCGGCGAGGTGCGGATCAGCGGCGAATTGCGGGTTCCTTCCGGCATCTCGCTGCAGATTGCACCCGGCACCCGAGTCCGCTTTGAACCGAAGGCAAGCCTGATTGTGCAAGGCGGCTTGAGTTCTGACAGCAGCGACGATCCAATCGAATTCATCGCTCAGGGAAATGCCAACTGGGGCGGCATACGCGTCGAAGGTGGCAACATCGGCTTACGCGGTTTCACCCTTTCCGGCGCCAGCCACGGCCTGCATCTGCAAAATGCTCGCGGCATTCTGGAAGACGGTCTGATCCAGAAATGTGACACCGGTCTGTTGGTCACCGGCTCCGGCGGCGCCAGCCTGCACGATCTGCGCATCAACGAAAACCGGATCGGCGCCCGGCTTGAGCGTAGCGATGCCGAACTGACGCTGAACCGGATTGCCAACAATGAGATTGGCGTCGAACTGAACCAGTTTTCCGGCGTGTTGCGCGACAACACCATCTTCCACAACCGCCTCAACCTGCGCGCGGATGCCGGCACACTGCTGGAAGCCAACTTCTGGGGCAGCCTCGACCCGGCCGGCTTGAAGATTGAAGGTGGCATCGTCAGCGAAGCCCTGAATCGACCGCCACCGGACGGCAAAGTGGTCTCATTGCGGGCAAGCCCCTGTGCCGGACTGTCTTTCGAGGCCTGCCAGCAAAAAGCCACCGAGGCCATACTTGAAGCGGGGCGTTTGTTCCGCGCCAAGAATTACGGCCGCGCGTTGACCCATTTTGAAACTGCAATCGCCGCCCAACCGACCGCCGACGCGTATTATTTTGTCGCCATCTGCCACCAGGAAATGCAGGAAGAAGTCGCCGCAATCGAACGCTTGCGCGAAGGCATTGCCGCCTTCCCTAACGACCCCGCATTACACCGGGCGCTCGGCATGCTGTATTTCCAGCGTGGCGAAAACGCATTGGCGCAAGAGCAGATCGCCGAAGTCCTCCGACTCTCTCCCAACGACCGGCAGGCTGCGTTCATTCTCGATCGCCTGGGCAGCTCAATCCAGGCCAAGCAACCTGAGGTATTCCCATGATCTCTGTTTCGCCGAAACCCCGCTTCGGGGCCACCACATTCGGTCTCCTGCTCGCGTTGGGGCTGATGTCTCCGGTTGCCGTCGTTTCCGTTTTTGCGGCGGTTGCCGACAACCTGGTTCTTGGCATTACCCGGGGCGATGTTCAGCTCCTGCCAGCCGGGCGCGCACAACCGGTTGCGGCGGGAAAAGGCCAACCCCTGCGTAACGGTGATCGTATTTATACCGGCAAGGATGGCTGGACCGTGCTGATGATCCCGGATGGCAGCCGCATCGTACTGACCGCCAATTCGGAATTCATGGTGCGTTCGCACGATGCCAAACGTCGCACCGGCACCTTCGCTCTGATCACTGGCATGCTGCGTGCGATCATCAATCCGGGCGCCAGGGCTTCGAAAGATCCAAAGCCAACATCGCAACAGCCATCGAAGCCGCATTACCGCTTCAACTCTTTGACCGCGGTCGCCGGTGTGCGCGGCACCGACTTTTCCATGCTGCACCGTGGCCAGGCGAATGTGTTCTTCGGCAACAGCGGCATGGTTGAGGTGCAGGGACTCAACACCGAAGCGCGCCCGTTGACCACCGCCACGGTCATTCAAACCACGCGTGGTGCGCTACCGACGCAGCCGATCGCGGTCGAGCCCAATTCGCCGCTGGCGGAAGCGCGCGCCTTGCTCAACAGCGTTACCGATGAAGCCCCTGCTACCTGGGTTGAGGCGGGCAAACTGCCGGAAATCGTCGCGCGCTGGAATATCACCTACAGCCGTTACCTGGCCGATGCCGGTCGCCACGATGAAGCCCTGCATGTGCTGCAAGTCGCCCTCGACCTCTCCGATGCCGCCGATGTCCAGGCCGATGCCCGCCTGGAACGTGGCGCCGTATTCAGCCGTGACCCGGCGCAAGCCGAAGCCGCCCTGAAGGAATACGCCACGCTGCTGGACTCCGCTTATCGTGGACCGCAACGTGAAACCGCGCTCTACATGACTGGCATGGCGCATTTCCAACTCAAGCAGATCACCCAGGCACGCGCCCGTTTGCAACAATATTTGCGTGACTACCCGGATGGCCGCTACCGAACTCGCGTCGACACCCTGTTAGGTGGACTCGATGCGCCCGCTCAGTAATATCCTCGATCATGCCCAGATCCTCATTCAGTTCAGTCCATTCCGCCCATCGCCATCGGCGCGGCACTTGCTTATCCATGGAGGCACCATGCATCCCCTGATTATCGCCAGCCTGTTCTGCCTGCTGGCCTGGACTAGCGCAAGTCAAGCCACTCCACCACTCAAGGAAAAAACCTTTATCACTGAAGCCGAGGGCAGCGCCTGCATGGGCGACGACAAATCACGCAAACAGACGGAAGAAGTGGCTCGCAACGAGGCCAAGCGCCGCGCCGCCGAGCAAGCCGCGACGCAGGTCCGGGCGCAAAGCCGCGTCTCCATTGGCACACTGGAAGAAGACGTGATCAAGATCATCGCCACCGGCAAGGTGCGAGTCCTCGACGTCCTCTCGAGCGCATGGGACAAGGAAGGTTGCTACAAGTATCGGATTCGTGCCGAAGTCACACAGTCCAGACCGGGAGAAATGCAGGGCGGACTGATCAGCGAGGAAGAAAGACGCTGGGCCGAGCTGGAAGACGCGCCTGACTTGCGCGCGCTGGATACGTTTCTGGCGCAATTTCCAAACACTGTGAACAGCGAAAAGGCTCGCGCCATGCAAGCCGAACTGGAAGCGGGTTACCCGCGTGTCAGCGGACCATTCCTGGTTTATCGCGAGACCACGCTGCACCTGCGTCCATCGACGCAGGCAGTCGGCATCAGCGAAGTAGCGCCGGGTGACATTTTGCGCGTGGCAAAAATCCACGATGCCGAATGGGCAGTGGTCAAGCGCGACACCGGTCAATTGTTTACGCCATTCCGCCATCTACGCCCGATCAGCGATGACGAAGCCAATGCCTGGATGCGGTGTCAGAAAGCCGGCAAGGACGTTCAGCCGTGGCGAAACTTTCTGCAAACCTATCCCAAGAGTCACCTGGCCCGCCTGGCGTTAGTCCAATTGACCAACATCGAAAATCGACTCGAGCAGGAAACCGGCATGAGCGCACGCGATAGCGAGGAAATCGCGCTCTGGAACCGCTGCCTGAATACACGTGATCTGCAATGCGCACGTGAATATCGCAGACGTTTTCCGAATGGCAAATTTGAAAAAGAATCCTGGCAAATTCGCTGACCTATTTCCTACAACCCTTCACTTCTGACTCATCCATTTTCCAACTCAGCGCGAACCAGCCTGCACCCCGTTTCGAGCAGGCCATCGCGTAAACACCGGGAGATTCCTCATGCATCCTCATTTCACCGCCCTGCCCCTGTATGTCGCCCTGTTGAGCGTTGGTCTGCTCGCCGGCTGTACCACCCCCGGTGGCATCAACGCGGTTTCCCTGCAACCGATCGCCAGCGGGGTGGATGCAAAAAACCGCATCGCACCGGGAAAAATGACTGCTTTCGAAGTCCGTATCCAGGACAAGGCTGGCAAGACTTTCAGTACCAGCGACAACACCCTTTCCTGGGATGACCTGGAAATTAACGCCGCGAACGCCAGTTTTGATCGGTCCAGCAGCAAGCTCACCTTTGGCCAGGATGTCGGACAAACACCAGACAGCCGCTACAAGATTCGCGTCACTTACAAACCTGCGCCGGACATCAAGGGAGAACTCAACATCGTGCCGGATTGGGCGTTGATCCTGGGACCGGCAGCAAGCGATGTGGCCAGCATGTTTGTCGCGGTTGAAGGCTTCAAGGATGGTGATCGCATGGCGCCAGGTCAAATCCTGCCGTTGAAAGTTGAAGTCAAGGATAACGAGGGCCGCTACTTCGGCCTCGGCGACAGCAAGAACAATCTGCCGATCGAACGACTCGACATTGAAACCGTGAACATGGATTTCTCGCGCCAGAATTTCACGCTCAGTGGTATCAACGACAGAAAAACGGTTGAACCCGCCGGCTACAGCGTTTCGGTCAAATATCGCGGCAACCCGATCCAGACCTACAACGCGCATTTTCAGCCCGACTTCCAGTTGGTCGAAGGGCCGGATGCCAAAGACGTGCAGGACATCAATTTCGGCGAAGCCACGGTCGCCATCAACTCAGCCATCCCCGGTTCTGTCGTACCGCTGCAATTCCAGGTCAAGGATCGCGAAGGTCGTGTTTACACCTATCCCCGGCAAGGCAACCAACCCACCCTGCTGCCAAGCAAGATGCGCATCATCGGCGAGAACGTGCAGTACGACGAAGCCGGCAAGCAGTTCAAGCTGAATGAAAACTATCAGGCCATGGTTGGCAAAATCTACAAGATTTTCGCAACTTACGAAGGCCGTGACGACATGGTGTCGAGTCATGTCATCCAGCCTGACTTCCTGCATGGCCTGCCTTTAATGGAAAGTCACGCCATCGAGTTGCGCGGCAACAAGGGTAGTGACGGACGCGCCGGCCAGAATGGCAGCAACGGGCCGAACGGTTCCATGAGCCCGGTCGGACTCGGCGGCGCCGGCGCATCCGGCACAGATGGCACGCATGGCGGTCCGGGCCGCAATGGCCAATCCGGTCCGGCCATCCAGGTTCTCTCGCAGGAAGTTCGCACGCTCGACGGACAGACACGCCTGACCTTGATCGAGGTTACTGGCCCCGGCCAATCGCCCAAGTATTACTTGCGCCAACTCAATCAACGCCCGCTCGAAATCACCTCGATCGGTGGCGCCGGCGGCGATGGCGGCCATGCCGGCAATGGCGGTAATGGCGGCAAAGGTGGCGATGGTAAATTTGGCGGCGGCAGCGGCGGACGTGGCGGCAATGGCGGCAATGGCGGCAACGGTTCCAACGGCGGCAACGGCGGCAAAGTGCTGGTGCTGGTCTCAACGCCGGACATGGAAACCGCCTTTGTCCCGCTCTCCCGTGGCGGTGAAGGCGGCAAGGGCGGCGATGGCGGCATCGGCGGCAAAGGCGGCAGCGCAGGCTCTATCCTTTACGCAAAAACCGATTCGGGTGAACAGGCTGGTAATTCTTCCCAACAGATTCCGCTTGCCGCCACTGGCAGTGAAGGCAGCAGTGGCGCCAATGGCGCGTATGGCGTGCCGGGCAATAACGGCGACGATGGCACGGTTGAAATTCGTGTCGATCAGAAAGCCGGCGATGTCATCCGGCGCGCGCCCAAATCGCTGGTGGAAAACGTGCTGTATTGATGTTTTGTATTGTTGTGTTGTATTGATCAGCGCCACCTGCTTCGATAGCGCTGATGCGGTTCTGCCGGAAAGCGCCCGTTAACGCGGGCGCTTTTCACTTGTAAAGTCCGACAATCCCAGCCAACCCTGTCTACCCAACCCCGCCCGCCATGATCCCCACATCGCCCCATCACCACCCGTTCGGCATCGTCACCCTGGATGCCGAATACGTCCGTCCCGGTCTCGCCGCCGTTCACCTGATCGTTGAACACGGCCACGCCGCGATTATCGATACCGGCACCAACGCCGCCGTGCCGCATGTCCTGGCCGCCCTGGCTGATCTGGGCGTCGCGCCTGAAAGCGTGGATTTCGTCATCGTCACCCACGTCCACCTCGACCACGCCGGCGCCGCCGGGGCCTTCATCGCGGCCTGCCCGAATGCCAGGCTGGTGGTGCATCCACGTGGCGCGCGGCACATGATCGACCCAGGCAAGCTGGTTCAGGGGTCGATGGCGGTATACGGCGACGAGGCGGACGATGGCTTTGCGCTCGACTTCAACGGCCGCCGACTGGAATTCATCGATACGCCGGGACATGCGCGGCACCATTACTGCATCCACGATCTCGTCAGCAACTGTCTGTTCACCGGCGACACCTTCGGCATTTCCTATCGGGAATTCGACGTCGAGGTTGGCAACGTGCGAAAACCCTTCATCTTCCCGACCACCACTCCGGTGCAGTTCGAACCGGAAGCATTGCATGCTTCCATCGATCGACTCATCGCGCGCCATGCCGATGCCGCCTACCTGACCCATTTCGGCCGCGTCGACAACCTGCCCTTCCTGGCGCCGGTCCTGCATGAATTAATCGACGAATACGTCGCAATGGCGCTAGCCGCGCCCGGCGAAGGACAAGCCCGTCTGGATGCGTTGAAGCAGGCGATGAGTGATTGTTTGATGAAGCGATTACGCGCGCATGGTTGCACGCTGGATGACGCAAGCTGCCACGAACTGCTGGCCAACGATATCGAACTCAACTGCCAAGGGTTGCTGGTCTGGCGCGATCGCGAGCCACGCAGCTGAAGCAACAAGCACCTGATTAAAGAGTCGGGCGGAAATTCTGCGGTGGGGTGACCTGAACTACTCGCGTGGCTTAACCGCTTCGATATTCGCCGAGGCGATGTAGTTTTCCACGCCGCGCCCTGGTGCCCAGTGCTGGATGTAATCGCGGCTGGCCTCCTTCGGCGCGATGCGGATGTCGCTGAAACCAGCGCCGGCCAGCATGGCGACCAGATCGGCAATTTGTGCCGCACCCGCAACGCAGCCGGTATAGAGCGCCACTTCAGCCAGCATCTCTGAAGGCAGTTCGGCGGTCAGCACGATATCGGAAATAGCCAGCCGGCCGCCCGGTTTCAATGCACGGAAGGCGTCATGGAATACCTGTGCCTTGTCCGGCGACAGGTTGATGACACAGTTGGAAATGATCACGTCCACCGTCGCGTCACCCACCGGCAGGTGCTCGATTTCGCCGAGGCGAAATTCGACGTTGGCGTAGCCGCCTTTGCTGGCATTGGCGCGCGCCTTGCTGACCATGTCCGGCGTCATGTCGACGCCGATGACCCGGCCTTGCGAGCCGACTGCGCGCGCGGCCAGAAAGCAGTCGAACCCGGCGCCACTGCCCAGATCGAGCACTGTCTCACCAGGTTGCAAAGCGGCAATGGCCTGCGGATTGCCACAGCCAAGTCCAAGGTTGGCGCCTTCCGGTACTGCGGCGGTTTCATCCGCGCTGTAACCGACGGATTGGTCGGATGGTGCGCAGCAACTGCCACCGGGCGCGGGCGCGGTGGCGCAGCAGGATGAGCCGGTGTTGGCGACTGCTGCGTAGGCGGTGCGGACTTGCTGGCGGATGGCGTCGTGAGAGGTCATGGGATTCAGCAACAAGATTGCCCGGATTTGGTCGGCGTGCAACATGAACCGCCTTCGACCACGGCGATGTTGGCGAATGGGTCAACTTTCAGCTTCGGCTTTGCCGGCTCGTAACCCTCTACATAGGCTGCGTCGAATTTCGCGTCCAGCGCCTGCGCGGCTTCATCGCGGATGTGTCTGGCGATCTCGATCACGCTGTCGATCTGATCCTTGCTGACGCCGTATTCCTTCAGGCGATCAACCTGGCACAAGCCCTGTTTCGGATGGTTGGAAGCGATGTTGGCGGCCAGGGAAACCAGCGCAACGATGGATGGATGCAGCGCGCTCATAAGACAGTCCTCAAAGCATTGAACAGAACGCCGACCAGCACGAAAGCGGTGGCGAGATAGCCGGCGAACAGGCCAAGCAGCGGCCATTTCACGACTTTGCGCAGAATCAGCATTTCCGGCAGAGACAGCGCAATCACCGCCATCATGAACGCCAGCACGGTGCCCAGCGGTACGCCCTTGAGCAGCAGGGCTTCCGCCACCGGGATGATGCCAACCGCGTCGGAATACATCGGCACCCCGACCAGCACCGC
>JAIFLB010000053.1 GCA_020049245.1 Betaproteobacteria bacterium
TGTCGTGGGCGCGGGTGAGGATTGGCATTTTCTGCCGGCGGGATTGTCGGCGGATGGCAGCCGCATCCATGTCGCTTCTCAGGCCAGACTGGACGCGGGTGGCGTGGGGGCGCGCAGTTTCGCTGACTGGAACGTCTTCGTGGCGGCATTCGACCAAACTGAGCGGCAGTTGGACGCGACCGAAGTCGAGGTCTCCGCCTCGCGTAATTACCTGGAGATCCTGCTGGTCGGGGATGAGCTCAAGGACAGCCCCTTGCAACGGGACGGTTTCCTCAGCCGCAAGAAGGTCTGGGTTGACTTGCGCAACGACGCGCCGCCGATCCTCGCCAAGGATACCTGGGCCCGTTATCAGGCCAGCATCGCGCGCGGCGTCGCCGAGCGCAGCCTGAGCGCTGGCGACATCACATTGCAGTCTTTGCAGGACGTGGTGGTCACGCCCGGCGCCAGCCTGGATGTGTCCGGCGGTGTGTTGCGTTACACGCAGGGCACGGCGCAAGCCTCCCAGCTTTTCGCCCATGGTGTGGCCTACGACTTCGCCACCGCCAGCGCGGACATTATTTATGACGCAATCACCGGGATCACCACCCAGGTGGACCCGAAGTGGGGCGTGACGACCACGACGGATACCCGCATCAGCTTTACCGCGCCCGCTTATTCGGAAGGGAAAAATGCCGGCAGCGTGAAGCTCAATACACGTAGCCTGTATCTGGGCGGAAGCCTGAAGGGAGGTATCAGACCAGGTGAGCTGCAACGGACCAAGGCGACCTTGCCCACGGTCGGCAGTTTGATTCTGGGCGATGCCGATCCGCGTGATAGCCAGAACACTTCCCAGGTCGATTACCGGTTGGGCGGCGTCGAGTTCGTCGATGAACTCGCCCCCCTGCCCGTTGGATTCGGGCCGGAAACGGCGCTGGACGAGACGCTGGCCGCGACCACCCAGGTGGATCTGGGCCTGATTCATGCCAGCGGCATGGGCAATGTGCGGATCTATTCCAACCAGGCGATTGACCTGGCGGCGGGTCTGGCCCTGAATCTGCCGGCCGGCGGTTCGGTCAGCCTGACCGGCCGCAGTGTGCGGGTGGATGGGGATATCAGCGCCCCGGCCGGCAAGATTGAACTGGTTAGTCGCTTCAACAGCGGCCCCGGTCAATACGCTGACGGCACGGGCATTGTGGTTGGCACGGGCGCGGAACTGTCGGTGCGCGGCCTGTGGGTAAACGACTGGCTGTCCAGCGCGATTCCCACCGGCGCCGTGCTGATCGATGGTGGCGGCATCAGCATGAATTCCGTCAGCCATATCCGTCTGGAGGAGGGCAGCCTGCTCGACGCCAGCGCCGGTGCCTGGGTGTCCGCGGGCGGCAAGATCAAGGGCGGCAAGGGCGGCCAGATCAGCCTATTGACCAACCAGGGCCAGACCACCACGGACAAGATCGATGCGCCCCTGACTCTGGATGGTGCTTTGCGTGCCTACGGTTTCACCCAGGGGGGTAGCCTCAAGTTGACCGCCCCCCGGGTCGTCATCGGCTCGGCCGCCACCGAAGCGGGGTTGCTGGTGCTGGATGCCGGTTTCTTTCAGGACGGGGGTTTTGCAAGATTCGATATCGACGGCCGCGACGGCTTGACGGTCATGTCCGATGTCCAGGTTCTCGCCAGAGCTGAAAACCTGTTGCTGGACGCGGGTTTCGCGGTTCGCCCGAGCGGCGCCGATCTGGCTGCGTTCAGCCATGCCGCCCTGCTGCCCGAGGCGAAGCGTCTCGCTGCCAGCCTGAAGTTGTCAGCAAACGGCGGTGGTCTGAGGAGTGATTTACTGCTCGACAGCGGTTCCAGGCTGCAAGTGGATGCTGGCGGAGAAATTGACCTGGCGGCGGCCGGAAGTATCTTTGTGGAGGGAAATATTGTTGCGCCGGCTGGGCGTATCGACCTGCGCATTATCGGCAGCGTCTCCACGACTAATGACCCTGGCTACGACGCCACGCAGAAAATCTGGCTGGGCGCCGATGCGGATTTGTTGGCACGGGGCGCGGTGCGTTACAGCGATGCCGATCCGCGCCTGGTGCTGGGCGAAGTGCTGGATGGCGGCAGCATCAGTCTGAATGCCCAGGAGGGCTACGTTGTCGCCCAGGCCGGTTCTAAGATGGATGTTTCCGGGATTTCAGCCGCTCTGGATGTGGGCATTGGGCGTCAGGGCTATGCCCGCAAGACGGTCAACGGCGATGCCGGCGGCATCAGCGTGGCGGCCCGTGAAGGCGTCTATCTCGACGGGGATATTCAAGGCCAGGCCGAGCCTGGTGCGGCGGGTGGTGTCTTGTCGGTGACCTTGAGCGCCAATGGAATTTATCCTTCCGCAATTAATTCAACTTACCCATCCGTTGATCGGCGCCTGATCCTGAGCCAAACCGGCTTGTTCGCACCAAGCGGGATGGCGGCGGGTGATGCCATCAGTGCAAGCGCGAACGGTCTGGGCTATCTGGCCGTGGATCGGGTGATGGCGGGGGGGGTCTCGGAACTGTCCTTGAACAGCGAGGATCGCCTGGAGTTTACCGGCGCGGTGGACTTGACTCTGGATCGCGCCATTCGCCTGAATGCCCCGGTCATCTCGGGCGATGGGACTGCGCGGATACAGGCAGCCTATGTGCGCCTGGGCAACAACCAGATACTGAATAACACCGCCCCCGCCCAGGGTGGCGTGGGAAACCTGAGCGTCGGTGCACGTCTGATCGAACTGGAGGGGCAGCTTGCCTTGCAAGGCTTCGGTGATGTCACCCTGGCCAGTTCCGGCGACTTGCGCATGCTGGGGATATGGAACCAGGACGTGCGCAATCGCGTGCTGGCCGGCGGTTTGCGCAGCGGTGCAAGCGCCATGACGCTGCAAGCGGACCAGATCTATCCCACGTCCATGGTGCATTACAGCGTCGAATTGCTGAATGGCGCGGGCGAACCCGGCGGCATTCTTACCGTGCAACCCGGTGACGGGCATACCCCGGTCATGGCCGCCCTGGGCCAGTTGACCTTGCGGGCCGGCAGCATCCAGCAGAACGGCGTGCTCAAGGCCCCCTTCGGCGAGATTGTGCTGGATGCCGCCGATAGCCTGACGCTGGGCGCGGGTAGCCTGATTTCGGTATCCGCCGAGGGACAGACCATCCCCTTCGGGCGTACCGGCCAGAGCGGCCAGCAGTACTTCTACAACTTGGGCGGCGAGTCGGTGCTGGTGTCGGATATCGAGAAGAATTTTTCCTATGGCAGTGGCGCGAGCGAGTTCTATCTCTCCACCGCATTGAGCAAGCGCATCGTGCTGAAAAGCGATGCAGTGGAATTCGACGCCAAGGCGACCCTCGATCTCAGCGGCGGCGGCGATCTGCGCGCCTATGAGTGGATTCCCGGCCTAGGCGGCAGTAGCGATGTGTTAGACCCCGCCGTGGCCGCCGGCGCCTTCGCCGTGCTGCCAAGCGCCGCTGGTGATTTCGCGGCTTATGACCACCAGGACTATCTTGGTGTGACCGGCTTGAAGCCAGGCGACCAGGTCTATCTGTCGGCGACGGAACTGATTGGCGCCGACGGCAAGCAGACCTTGCCCGCCGGGTACTACACCCTGCTGCCGGCACGCTATGCCTTGCAGCCGGGCGCGGTACTGGTGAAGCCGGTATCTGGCTACACCGACATGACGGCGGAGCAGTCTGTCGGTCTGAGCAATGGCGGCGCGGTGGTTGCCGGCTACCGCAGTTATCTGGACACCCAGGGCGAGTGGGTGCGGGAGGCGCGCAGCACCGGTTTCCAGGTTCTGCCCGGCAGCGCCGTACGCCGACAGGCGGAGTACCAGGACACCCTGGCCAGCCAGTTTTTTCAGGAAGGTGACGGGCAACGCACCATCGACGCCGGGCGTCTGGCGGTCATCGCCACGTCTTCCCTCGGTTTGAAGGGCAAGCTTGAGACCGACCCCGGCAGCCTGGCCGCAGCGGCGGTGGGCGAAAGCGCCCGACTCGGTCGGGGCGCCGAGGTGGACCTAGTGGTGGAAAACCTGGCCGTGGTGGACGACGGAGCGGCGGCCGGGACGAATGGCGTCATCAATCTGTCCGTATCCACGCTCAATAAGCTAGGGGCGTCCAGCCTGCTTCTGGGTGGACAACGCCGCAACGTGGCGGGTGGTATCGCCGTGGATGTGGGCAGCAAGAAGATCACCTTGAGCAATACCGTGAGCACCTTGTCCGCGCCGGAGATCTTGTTGGCGGCCAAAGATGAAGTCCTTCTTAGTGCGAACAGCAAGATCGTGGCTTCGGGCGATGGCGCGGAAGCGCGGCGTATTGAGATCGGTGGCGACGGCGTCGATGGCGACGGCGCTCTGGTGCGGGTGGCGAATGGCGGCCAAGCCCAGATCGTGCGCCAGGGTGGGCAACGGGATAATGGTGTCCTGACGCTGGAAGAGGGTGCGCGGGTCGGCGGTGAGGCTGTCATCCTGGATGCAGCCAAGGATCTCGTCACGGATCCGGATTTCGTGTTGGCCGCGAGCCAGGCTCTGACCTTGGGCGCTGGCCGCATTGGTTTGGGAGATGTGCCCACCGGTACTGAAGGCCTCAAGCTCGACCTGGACCAACTCGATACGCTGAGCGCATCGTTGTCCAGCCTGACTCTGCAAAGCTATAGCACCCTGGACCTATACGGCGGCTTCAGTTTCGGCCGGGACGAGCTCGATCTCACCCTGTCTGCTGCTGGTGTGGCGGGTTATGGCCAGGCAGGCGATATCGTCAACATCAAGTCGGGCGAGCTGACCCTGGAAAATCCTGCCGGCTTGGCTTTTGTTGCCGCGCCCGGCCAGGTACTGGGCACGGGCAAGCTGGTGTTGGATACGGAAACGCTGCGTCTGGGCGAGACGGCTCCGGGCACGGGGTTTGCGTCCAAGGGTTTTGTCCTGAGTACGCTGCAAGCCAGCCAGGGTATCCAGGCTGCTAAGGATGGTGAACTGGATGTGGCGGGGGATCTCGATCTCAAGGCGGATCGCCTATCCACCGCCGCCGGGGTGAGCTATGCGCTGAATGCCAGTGGAGCCCTGGATTATCTGGCCTATACCGCACCGGCGACGACGCCGGGCGGTGAACTGGGCGGCCGGCTTAGTCTGGAAGGCGCCAGCGTCAGCTTGGCCAGCCGCATCGACATCCCGTCCGGGGTGTTGACGGTGCATGCCCGCCAGGGCGATATCGCGTTGAAGCCGGGGGCGTATCTGGATGTGGCCGGTCGGGTCGCGCAGTTTTACGACAAGTCGGTCGCGGTACCGGCGGGCGAGACGCATCTGATCGCCGATGCGGGCGACATTCTGATCAATTCGGGCGCCCAGGTGGATGTCTCTGCCGTGGCTGGTGGTGAGGCCGGCTGGCTGTTCCTGAGCGCACCGACCGGCGAGGCCGATGTACAAGGGACGTTGTCAGGCCAATCTGGCGGCGACGATTGGGCCGCAGGCCGTTTCTATGCCGACGCCAGTGCGTACACCAACCTATCCAGCCTGTTCAGCCGTCTCGATAGCGGTGGCTTCCATGAGGAGGTGGGGGTGCGCCAGCGGCAGGGATACATGCTGGTGGCGGCGGACGACATTGTGCGCGCGCGTCGGGTGACGCTATCCGCCGATGCCGGTGACATCGAGGTACGCGGCAAGATCGACGCCCATCATGCACGCGGTGGCCAAGTTCTTCTGGCCGCCGGCCGTGAGCTGTACTTGCGCGATGGCGCGCAGATCGATGCCCATGCCACCGGTGCGGACCAGAAGGGCGGCGAAGTGACCCTGGTCAGCGGCGCCGATGCCGAGTATGCGAAGCTGGATGATGCCTACGGCCAGATGGTGCTGGAAACGAATTCACGCATCGATGTGTCGGGCACGCTCGGTTATCAGGACGGCGATATCAATCTGATTCAGGCACCACAGACTGGCAACGAGGCGGGTTTCAATACCTTTACCCTGAGTCAGGATGGTGAACCCGCCATTGATTTGAACAAGGCGGGGGTAACCTTTGTCTTCCGGTCTGCCGAAGGCAACCCGCTGGGGGCAAGCCAACTGGTCATGGATGCTCAGCTTACGAAGAGCGACGGCTATTCCTTTAAGAAAGTGGTCGATGGTTCGCTGGTTGATCTGGAAGGAATCGACATTCAACCGGGCCAGGATATACGTCTGGTTTTGCAGAAATCCGGTAATACCTGGGTATTCGTGGCCAGCAACGAATCGCAACAACCGCAGGATGTGCGTTTGCCAGTCAGCCTGGATCCTGCCGGAACAACAAACCTGTATCTATTGGACGAAGGTGTTCTGGAACTGGCGGAGGGCAAGAGCTTTATCGTCAAGCTGGATGCAGCGCCTAATCCATATGGAACGTCCAGTTTCAAGTTCACCGAGCTGAGGCGGGCATACCACGTCAATATCGTACATAACGACAAAGCCGCCTCGGCGTTGAAACCGGGTGAAATCAAGGCCGGCGGCATCGTCAAGCTGGTTTATGACGGCAAGGATTTTGTGTTTTATCCGGAGGTTGGCGGCGATGTGCGATTGATTGCACCGCGTATTTCCGGCACGGCGGTCGAGACCCTTTACAGTCCATTGACCAGTAGCGCGACCAGCAGCGCTAGCCTCACCACCTATAGCGTAAACCTGTCTGGAGTTGCCTCGACCCCGGCGACCGGGACTATCGTGAGCTTTGTGGCCAGCCAGACCAACACAAAACCTGTTCAGCTTAAGTTGGGTGCCGCCAGCGCCAAAAACCTGTACCTGAACGGGACGGCCCTGAGCAGCGGCGCGATCCAGGCCAACGAAACGGTCTATGCCGTTTACGACGGCACCCAGTTCCAGATGGTGGATGCGAGTTTCGCCCGCCGGACCGCAGCGCCGCTGATCAGCACCTATGCCAGCAAGACTTACAAAGTGCCGGCGGGCGCCACGTTGAGCAAAGGTATGGTGTTGGCCTTCCTGGCGCCCAGCAGCAGCGATGCCTCACCCAGATTGCAGGTGGGCAACCAGTCGGCGAAGGAGATCAAGCGAGGAACAACCGCTTTGTCGGCTGGCGCGATCAAACCCGGCGACACGGTGTACGTGGTGTATGACGGCGCGGCCTTCCAATGGGTGGCCGAGCAGAATGCGCCGGGTGATACCGGCAGCGCCAACAACTACAAGATTGCCCTGGCGGACCAGACCGCGCTGAGCGCGGGTGACATGTTCGCTTTCCGAGCCAAGAGCGCAAATACCGGCCAAAGCACGCTGGAGATCATCGGTGCCGGCAACCAGAGCCTGGGTAAGCTCAAGCTGTTCAATGACGGGCAGGTACTCGCTAAGGATGCCATCAGGGCAAATGAACTGGTGTATGCCTTCTACGATGGCAAGGACTTCCACTTGATGCGGGAAGGGGACATCAAGGCGGACCTTGGGCGGGACGTGAAGATCACCGGTGTGGCCGGTGACCTCAGCCAGGGCATCGGCGGAACGATTGCCGGGGCGGGCAGCATCTCAGTGGAAGGCAACTGGGTGCACACCCCCTATGGCGGCGAGATCGATACCTCAGCTTTGGGCAACCAGACCTTGCGCTATATGACTGGCTCCAGCCAGGTTGGCAAGCGTTTGGCGCCGACCGGGCAGGAGGGTGCTTTCCATTTCCGTCCCCGTCTGGAGGTCAGAGGGCAGGATATTCGCCTTTCCACAGACTGGAATCTGGCGACTCGCCGCTATAACAATGAACCCATTTCCCTGGTCCTGCGCGCGTCAGGAGATATCGCCCTGGAGGCCAACCTGAGCGATGGTTTCAGTAGCGCCCTGCGGGCCGATTCTGACAAGAACCTCCTGCGTGGCGACAGCGCCTCGCTCATGCTGATTGCCGGCGCCCATTTTGCCGCCGCCGATCCTTTGGAGGTGTTGTCGGCCGCGCTGCTGAATGGAAAAGGCAGTCTCAAAATCGGCAAACCATCAGGCAGTGGCGAGTCGTTGACCTATGCCGGCACGTTGTTGCGCACTGGCACGGGCAACATCCAGATCGCCACCGGTGGCGATCTGGATCTGCTGCACACTGATTCGGTGATTTATACGGCGGGGCAACAGAGTTCGGCGATCGAAGATTTTCCGGGCGGTAGCCTCAATATCGGTGGTTTGAATGCCCAATTCACTGACAGTGGCGGGCGGGTAGAGATTCATGTAGGCGGGAATTTCAAACGTGCGGTAGTCGGGGAGGGACTGATCAGCGATTGGTTGCGTCGCCAGGGCAGGCTGGATGCGGACGGCACTTTCCAGGCCACGACTTCCGCGACACGCAGCCAGCCAGCGGTCTGGTCACGATTCGCCGACTTCAACGATGGTATCGGCGCCCTGGGCGGCGGCGATATTGTCCTGCGGGTCGCGGGTGACCTGGTGGATGGGGCGCTGGCCATCCCGGCCAACATGCGCTTGCCCGGCGCGGACGAGGATCTGCCCGACGCACAGCGCTTGGTTATCAAGGCGGGCGGTAATGCGGATGTTCGCGTCGGTGGCGATGTCCTCGGCGGTGTCTTCTATGTCGAGCGGGGGCTTGGCAATCTGTGGACTGGCGGTGCCGTGGGTGCCTCGGGTAGCGGCACGCAGGCCAGGCTACCAACCATTGCACTGGGTGATGCCCAGTGGCGGCTCGTCGCGCGCGACGGCATGAGCCTGGGTGACATTGCCAACCCCACTACACTGACGGACCCAAGCTCGCCGGTCGGCACGCTCAGCATCAATAGCCAACAAACCTTGCCTGGTTCGCTGCAAGCGGTGGCGGTGGAGGGGGTCATCGATATACCCGGAACCCTGGATATGTACCCGGCGCGACAGGGCCAATTGGAATTGCTGGCTGGAATCGGGGTTTCCATTAATGGCATGATCGCCATGTCGGACCGTGCCCCGGAAGCTTTCCCTAGCATCCTGCGGCCGGTGGCCGCCGGTGGTGTTGCATTGGATGTGGTGAATCCCAGCCTGGTCGGGTTCTATGAACATGCTGAGTACGGTTTGCATGCGGCGGATGCCGAACCTATTCGCATCTACGCGTTGTCCGGCGACATTGCCGGCGTTGAAGGCAATGTGCTGCATCTCCCCAAGCGTGCGTGGATCAGGGCGGATGGAAAGATCGAAGACCTTGGTTTCACAGTGCAGCACAACCAGTCATCCGACATCACCTACCTCCAGGCAGGCGGCGACATTCTGTTGCCTCTGTCGCAAAGCAACGAGAACATTTCCGCCAGTGTCAGCCGGTTCAAGGTTTCTGGGCCGGGCAGGTTGCATGTGTGGGCCGGCGGCGACATCGACCTGGGCAGCTCCGAGGGCATCTCCAGCAATGGCAATCTGGACAATCCCTACTTGCCTGAGGGCGGTGCGGATGTGTTCGCGCTTGCCGGGGTAAAGGATGGCCCGAGCTATGCCGGCTTCATGGGGACATTGATGGGGTTGCCGGAGTCGGCGAACCCCGATCATTTAAAAACCGTGCGCACTTTGGCCACGGTTTATATGCGCAAGCAGACCGGGAATGACGCACTGCCGGAGGCCGAGGCACTGTCACGCTTCATCGACCAGGTCTGGGGCCAGCCTTTGCTTGAGTTTGTGCGCACGCGGGAAGAAAACCCCGCACTGAGCCTGGCGCAGGCCCGCATCCTCTACAGCAGTTACGACCCGCATGTCCAGGCGGTGGTGGGCAATGCCAGCCTGTTCCAGGCTTTGACCATCGCTGGACGGGTGGGCAACGATGCCGATGGCCCCTTGTTCCGGGATTTCTCTGCTGGTGAAACTCTTGTCAATACCCTGTTGCCAGGCTGGCATCCGGGTACCGCTGGGGTTTCGCCCACGACAGATTACAACGGGGATATCCGTCTTTTCTTCAGCCAGCTCAAGACCGAGCAGGATGGCGATATCGACCTGCTGGTGCCGGGTGGCCTGATCAACGCCGGTCTGGCGGTGGCCCAAGGCCTGCAGAAGCAGGCCAGCGAACTCGGCGTGGTGACTCAGCGTGGCGGGGCGATCCGCAGCTTTGTGCATGACGACCTTCTGGTGAACCAATCCCGCATCTTTACCGTGGGCGGGGGCGATATTTTCCTGTGGTCGGGGGCGCAGGACATCGATGCCGGCAAGGGCGCGCGCTCCGCCGGCGCGGCGCCTGCGCCAGTGCTGGTGGTTCGCGATGGACGGATATTCTTTGACCTTGCCCCGGCTATTTCCGGTAGCGGTATCGCGGCATTTGGCGAAAACCCTGCGCCCTTTGTTGATCTCATTGCCCCGCACGGCGAGGTCAACGCCGGTGACGCTGGTATCCGTTCCTCCGGCAACCTCAATATCGCGGCGGTTCGGGTGGTGAATGCCGATGTCATTCAAGCGGGCGGCACTTCAGTAGGGGTGCCCGTGGCAGACGTGGCCAGCGTGCCAGTTGGTCTAAGCGGAACCAGCGGCTTGAATGAGGCCACCAACTCAACTTCTGATATCTCCCGGTCTATTGCTTCAACCAGCGAGGAAACGACGAAGGCCAGTCAGGCAATGAAGGAGAGCCTGGGCAACTTCCGCCCAAGTTTCATCACTGTGGAAGTTCTGGGCTTCGGCGAGGCGACTGGAAGTGTCAATAAGGGTGAGGAATGCACGAACCCTAATGACAGGAACAAGGAATCGTGCAAGCAAATACGTGCCTCTGATCGGGGTTGAGTTTGCAACTATCTCGAAGCGCATAGGGGTAAAGCTTGATTTGCTCTTTCGCTATTCGGGTTTGCTCATGTTCTTTGAGTTCGCGTGCATTCGAGTCCATCAATGCCGATGGCTGGATGCACTGCCATAAACGCAATTGGTGTGACGACATGGATTTACTGTCTTAAACATGTTTTACCTGTATTGCGATTAGAAAATGCGGCTGAAATCCGATACCGCGCTGTTCGAACAGGCTATTGCCCATCATCGCGTCGGCAAGCTTCGTGAGGCGGCCAGGTTATATCAGGAGGTGGTCCGGCTGCGTCCCGATCACGCAGCTGCCCATGCCAATCTGGGCGTCGCTTTAAAGGACCGGGGCAATTCGGATGACGCAGTTACCTTTTACCGACGTTTGCTGCAACTCAAACCTGATTTGTATGAGGCCCAAAGCAATTTGCTGTATGCCAATAACCTGTTTACCGCGCAATTGCCTGGCGGGCCTACATGCTGGAGAACGTGAAACCGGTTGCTGGGAAAGCCTGCGCCACGCCGCTTACGTCCATCGCCAAGCTGGCCGCTGATATGAACATCAATGGCACGCCGGCAATCATCCTGCCGAACGGCCGCATCCTTCCCGGCGCGGTTTATTCCGGCCAACTCGAGAAGCTGCTGGGCAAATCCTGAACATAACGGGCAGTAGCAGGGCGGTAATCCTTTGCCGCCGGTGCATCGTCTGACTGCTGTTGCATGTGCTGGCGGTGAACCCCCACCGCGAGGGGATAGTCGGCATGGGGATGCCGTTACCTGGCATGAGCCGTTCGGCTCAGTCCTCATTAATCGCGTTGTAACAGTGGGTGTCGATAATTCCACGCTTTGTTCAACTGCCGAGTTTCTCCATGACGCGAATCCTGCTCACCCTGCT
>JAIFLB010000141.1 GCA_020049245.1 Betaproteobacteria bacterium
TAGCCGTAGCGCAGCATGATCGGCAGCGAGATCAGGCCCATCGCGATCACCGTTGCCGCCACCACGCCGGTGGTCGCCGCCAGCAGCGCGCCGACGAAAACCACGGCATAGGCGAGGCCGCCGCGCAAGGCGCCGAACAGTTGGCCCATGGTATCGAGCAACTCTTCGGCCAGACCGCTGCGCTCAAGAATCAGGCCCATGAAGGTGAAGAACGGAATCGCCAGCAAGGTGGCATTCGACATGATGCCGAACACGCGCTCCGGCAAGGCTTGCAGTTGGGCAAATTCGACATAGCCCAGTTGCATGCCGATCAAGCCGAACAGCAGGCCGTTGGCGCCCAGCGCGAAGGCGACCGGATAGCCGATCAGCAGGAACACTATCAGGCCGGCGAACATCAGCGGCGCCATCAGTTCGAACATCAGGCGATCTCCTCGGCCTGCTCGCGCGCGAATGGAAGATGTCCACTCAACATGCCGATGCGTTTGATGATTTCCGCCAGCCCCTGCAGGAACAGCAAACCGAAGCCGAGCGGTATCGCCAGCTTGATCGGCCAGCGCAGCAGGCCGCCGGAGTCGGCGGAAACTTCCTGGATCGACCAGGCTTCAATGAACATCGACCAGCTGAACCAGGCCATCAGGCCGGCCACCGGCAGCAGGAACAGCAGGCTGCCGAACAGGTCGATCCAGGCTTGCGCACGCGGCGACAGGCGGCCGTAAATCACGTCGATGCGGACGTGACCGTTGTGTTTCAGGGTGTAGCCGGCGCCGAGCAGGAAGATCAGCGCGAACAGATACCACTGCAATTCCAGCCAGGCATTCGAGCTCAGATCGAAGCCGTAGCGCAGGCTGGCGTTGACGGCGGAGACCAGGGTGGCGATCAGCACCAGCCACTTGACGCCACGCCCGACGGCCTCGTTCAGCGCATCGATGCCACGCGCGAATTGCAACCCCAAGGCCAGCAGACCGCGCATGTCACTCGCCCGCGAGGGTCATCTGGTCGATCAAGATAGAGCCGACCCGGCGCGATCCGCGCGTCTCCACATCTGTGCCGATCGCGACGATGCCCTTGAACATGTCGCGCAGATTGCCGGCGATGGTGATTTCTTCCACCGGGTAGGCGATGACGCCGTTTTCCACCCAGAAGCCGGCAGCGCCGCGCGAGTAATCACCGGTGACCATGTTGAGGCCGTGGCCGAGCAGTTCGGTGACCAGCAGGCCGTTGCCCATCTGCTTTAGCAGCGCGGCGAAATCTTCACCGGTGGAAGGCACGATCAGGTTGTGATTGCCACCGGCATTGCCGGTGCTGTGCATACCCAGTTTGCGGGCGCTGTAGCTGCCCAGGAAATAGCCCTGCACGACGCCGTCCTTGACCACATCGCGGTCGTGTAGCGCGACGCCCTCGGAGTCGAATGGCGACGATGACAGGCCGCGCGGGAGGAAGGGCCGTTCCTGGATTTGCAGGAAATCGGGAAACACCTGGCTGCCCAGGCTGTCGAGCAGGAACGACGATTTACGATACAGATGGCCGCCGGAAACGGCGGAAACGAAGCTGGCGATCAGGCCGGTGGCGATCGGCGCTTCGAACAGCACCGGGCACTGGCGGGTGCTCAGTTTGCGGCCGTTGAGGCGGCGCACCGTGCGTTCGCCGGCGCGCTGGCCGATGCTGGCGGCGTTGTCCATATCAGCCGCCGCGCGCGCCGTGGTGTACCAGTAGTCGCGCTGCATCGCGTCGTTCTCTTCGGCGATTACCGCGCAGGACAGACTTTGCCGGGTGGTCGGATAGCCGCCGGAAAAACCGAGCGAATTGGCATAGATGAATTGCGATACCTGGCTCGAAAGCGAGCCGCCTTCGGAATTGGTGATGCGCGGATCGACATCCAGCGCGTTCGCCTCGCACTCGCGCGCCAGTTCGGCGGCTTCCTCGACGCTGATGTGCCACGGGTGGTAAAGATCGAGTTGCGGAATCAGGCTGTCCAGCGCATCGGCGCGCGCCAACAAATCAGGTTCGGCGAGACCGGCGCATTCATCCTCGGCGGTGAAGCGCGCGATGCTGAGCGCCTTCTCGACGGTGCGCGCCAATGCGTCGGCGGAAAAATCGGAGGTGGAGGCATGGCCGCGCCGTTGTCCAAGATAAACGCTGATGCCGATGCCCTTGTCGCGGTTGTGTTCGATGGTTTCAATCTCGCCATGCCGCACCGACAGCGACAGGCCGCTGCCTTCGGAAACTTCGGCTTCGGCGGCGCTGGCGCCACCGGCTTTGGCCAGGTCGAGCACCTGAGCCGCAAGGCCTTGCAGGGTCTGGCGGGAAAAACTGAACGGACTGTTGGACTGTTGGGTAGTGGACACGTCTGGGCCTGAGAAGATCGACAAAGTCGTTATGATAGCAACCCAATTGATGGCAACCCATTTGCGTTAACCCGCCAACACACCCGCCCCCTACGTAGCTATGCGCGATCAAGATTTCGAAGACCTGAACCAAGACGACGATGACGAAAATGAAAGCGACAACATCGTCAGCAAAAGCCAGCGCAAGCGCGAAAGCACCGCGTTGCAGGATCTGGGCAAGGAGTTGTTCGAGCTTTCTCGTGACCAATTGAAGAAGATGGACCTGCCCGAATCTTTGCTCGGCGCATTGCTGGAAGCCAAGCGGCTGACCAGCCACGGCGCCATGCGGCGGCAGATGCAGTTCATCGGCAAGGTGATGCGCGATATTGAAACCGACCCCATCCTGCAACAGTTGGCGGTGATTCGCGGCGAATCGAATATTGCCAAGGCGCAGTTTCATGCGCTGGAAAGCTGGCGCACGCGCTTGATCGAGGACGATACCGCGCTGCAAGCCTGGTTGGCGGTGCATCCGGAAACCGACGTCCAGCAATTCCGCCAGTTGATCCGCAATGCACGCAAGGAAGCAGGGGAAGCCAAGCCGCCCAAATCGAGCCGCGCATTGTTCAAACTGATACGTGATCTCGAACAGTCACGAACCTGAGTCGCGAACCAGACTCGTTGCAGCCGATCTTTTTGAATTTCATCACGTGGGCTGAAAAACCATCAGCCCATTCAAATTTTGTCGGAAAATTTTACAGATGTGCCTCGGGACTCTTGCATGGCATGCCCGCTGACCAAGCCTGTTAAAAAAAGATTAGCGTATTCATTAAGCTGGCGGAGTTTGCCTAAGCAAAACCTGGTTAATGGCATGCGGCTTGCTTTTTTCAAATGCGCCTCTGGATTACGTCACTGCATTACGCCTTTGCAAATGCCTCTTTCTCGAATCGACTGTGCCTTACTTATTTCCCTTCATTAATCAGCCCGCCGGTCCCAAGCCATGCCTGGCGCCGCCGTTTCTGATCCATTCGGTAGTTCTGGCACAACTGCTGAAGGATCTTGGTGGACGCAAAATCCTGGACGAGTCGATCGCCCCATTGCTGATGCTTGATCCGGTCCTGGCTTTGCGCGCGCTGGAAGCCTATGCCCAATCGCATTCCGGACAGTCCTTGCAGTTTTTTCGCCAGGCCGATTTGTTGCAAGGCCTCGATGCCAGCACATTGAAAAGCATCGCCACCACCGGCGCCACTGATCGCTTCACCCATCTTGCCTACGCCAACCGGCATGCGACCTGGCTGCCGGCGCTGCGCTGTGCCGTGCTGAGCCGCATGCTGGCGGAAAAATTGCATTATCCGAGCCCGGATGAGGCCTGGCTGGCAGGCTTGTTGATCTGGCTGCCTGGCTTTGCCGCCGCCTCGGATCTGGCTCCCGATCTGCCACGTCAGGCTGCGCAGGCAGCGCTGGATCAACTGCCATTGCGGACTTTTATGCCTGACGTCTTGCGTTACCGCGACCTGCAGCCGGAACGGCTGCTCGATGCCGCGCCGCTGGTGCAAATGGTGGTTTCGGCTTATCGACTCGCCCAAATGAGCTTGTCTGAAGTCGCCAGAAAAACGGACAACCCGCTGTTGAACGTCCTCTTCATGGTATCCCGAGTTGATCAGGAAACGCTGCGCGACCTCCTGACCTTGGCGGATCAGCAGGTGAACGCGCTGGCTGCGAAATATCGACTTGAACAGAGCAGTGAAAATTCGATTACCGAAAAGACGATTTCCGATAAGGCCATTGCCGATCTCGGACTCGAACTGATCCGCTACAACCAGCTTGAGTTGGCGGCCAGCGCGATGCAGGAAAATCAGTCCGCCGCCATCCTGACGCTGGCGCGGCTGCTCGCCAGCCATGAAGGACTGGCCGATCCGATCTACCTCAAACTTAACGCACGCAGCGGATTTCTCGAAGCGCAACCGCTTGGCGAGCATCCATTCGCTCCGCTTTCGATTCGTGTCGAAGGCAGCAACACGGCGGCGGTGCGCGCGATGCTGACGCGGACTGCGATGATCGTGCTGGAAGACGCCGGCATGGATGCGGCCGTGCTAGATCTGCAATTGATTCGACAGGCGGATGCCGATGGTCTGGTCGCCATCCCGGTAGGCGAAGCGGATAGCCAGGGTGTATTGCTGGTCTGCGGCAATGCGGTTGCGCTGGCTTCGGTCGCCGCGTTACCCAAGCACTTCGCCCGCATGGGCGAACTGGCCGGACGCTTGCCGCCGACAAGCGGGGTCATCGGCAGCGAAAATAGCATCGACGAGCCGGCTACCGCTTTACCGTCGCTGGTCCGCCGGGCGGCCCATGAAATCAACAATCCGCTCGGCATCATCAAGAATTATCTGGCCATCCTGAAGGTGAAGTTGGGTGATGACGCCCCGATTTCAGATGAGTTGCGCATTATTTATGAAGAACTCGACCGCATTGTTCGTATCGTGCGCGGCCTGTCACGCGCGCCAGTGGAATCTGCCACGGTTCGAGAGGCGGCTGATCTGAATGCATTGATTCAGGATCTGGTGAAAGTCACGCAGCCGACCTGGATGAACAAAGGCATCGAGGTATCCACCGTTCTGTCGCCGGGACTGGCCCATCTGACAAAAGATCGCGACAAGCTGAAACAGATTGTGCTTAACCTGATGCTCAACGCGATTGAAGCGACACCACCGGGCGGCGTGGTGCGGATTGAAACGGCGGCGTTGCTGAATCAACGCCACGAACATTTCATCGAGGTGCTGGTTTCCGATTCCGGCTCGGGTATTGCGCCGGATATCGCCAAGCAGATATTCGATCCGCTCGATACCGCGAAAGGCGACGGCCATGCCGGTCTGGGGCTGTCGATCGTGAAATCGCTGACTGAATCGATGCAGGGCAGCATCATCTTCAAGACGAGTGCAACCGGTACGACATTCCAGATATTATTGCCAACGAATTGAATGACCGCGGGATTGCTGAAGGCATGACCGGGCTGTTCAACAGACCTAACAAAAGGATCGCTGATGTTTGGTAATGCGCTATCCAACTCAAGTCAGACGCTGGTCAGCCTGCTGATCGTCGAGGACGAGCCGCGTTATCTGGAAAGCACCCGCCTCCTGCTTGCACAGCATGTGCACAGCATCGACGCGGCGCTCACCGTCAAAGACGCTTTTGCGTTGCTTACAACAAAACACTATGACCTGGCGTTGCTTGATCTGCGCCTGCCGGATGGCAACGGCCATGAAATCATGGCTTACATTCGCACCCATCTGCCCGACTGTCGGATCATCGTTGCCAGTGGTGACAGCGAAATCGATTCTGCCATCCAGTCTTTACGTCTCGGCGCCACCGACTATCTGCGCAAGCCTTATGAACCTGAAGACCTGATCAATACGGTGCGCAACGCAGTGCGCAAGCTTGAGCTGGAACGCGAAAACGCGCGTATGACGCATCAGATCGAGCAGTCCGAACAATGGCATCGCTTGCTGGTGAATACTTCGCCGGACGTGATCTATACGCTCGATGCGGACGCCCGTTTCAGCTACCTGAACGACAGTATCGAACGTACCCTGGGCTATATGCCGGGTGAGTTGATCGGCCGCCACTACACCACCATCGTCGCTTCGGACCAGCTCGAATCTGCCCTCTACCGCTTCAATGAGCGCCGCACCGGCGAACGCGCCACCCGAAATCTCGAACTGATGTTGCGGCGCAAAGACGATCTGCTCAGCAGCCTGACTGAACGCACTTCCGATCAGCGCGTTGTGGTCGAACTGTCCTCAATGGGGATGTACCGCCCGACCAGCCTCGGCATGGGCGAGTTTCTCGGCTCTTACGGTGTCGCGCGCGACATCAGCGCGCGCAAGCAAGCCGAGGCGACGATTACCTTCCAGGCTTATCACGATCTGTTGACCGGTTTGCCCAACCGAGCGCTGTTCAAGGACCGACTCGGTCAAGCGATGGTCTACGCGAAGCGGCACGGCCAGACCATGGCGACGCTGTTCCTCGATATGGATCACTTCAAAGTGGTCAACGACACCCTCGGCCATCTTGTCGGTGACGGTCTGCTGCAAGCGCTGTCGCAGCGACTGCGTGAGTGTCTGCGCGAAGGCGATACCCTCTCGCGCATCGGCGGCGATGAATTCATGCTGCTCCTGCCGCACATCCGCACGCGCGACAACGCGGCTTATATCGCGCAGAAGATTCTTCTCTCGCTGAAGCAGCCGTTCAACATCGAGGGGCATGAACTGTATGTCGGCCTGAGTATCGGCATCGCGATTTACCCGGAAGACGGCGACAGCATCGAAACCCTGATCAAGCACGCCGACATTGCGATGTATCACGCCAAGGATCATGGCCGTAACGACTTCAAGTTCTTCACCCAGGATCTTCACAAGTCCTTTACCGGCCGTCTGGCGATAGAAAATGAAATGCGGCATGCGCTGGAGAGGCGAGAGTTCGAGGTGTTCTATCAGCCGCAAGTGGCCGTGCAGAGCCAGCGTGTGCGTGGCATGGAAGCGTTGATTCGATGGAATCATCCGGCGCGCGGCTTGGTATCGCCGTCCGAATTCATCCCCATCGCGGAAGAATCCGGCCTCATCACGCCGATCAGCGAGTGGGTGATGGGCGCCGCTTGCCGCCAGGCCCGTCTCTGGCGTGATGCCGATATGCCGCCGATCACGATGGCGATCAACCTGTCGGCACGGCAGATCGAGCATCCGCAATTCGTTGATAAATTTATCCAGTGCCTGCACAAGCACATGCCGGATGGCAACGGCATCGAAATCGAGATCACTGAAAGTACATTGATGCGCGACATGGATGGTGCGGTCAGCAAGCTACGCAAGCTGGCCGATATGGGTATCGAAATTTCCATCGACGACTTCGGCACCGGCTATTCCTCACTGTCCTACCTGAAGAAACTGCCGATCAACACGATCAAGATCGATCGCAGTTTCATTCACGATCTGACCGGACACATGAACAACGGCAGCACCATCGTCGCCGGCATCGCCGCGATGGCGAAAGGCCTCAAATTGAAGGTGGTCGCCGAGGGTGTCGAGACGCAGGAGCAACTTGACTATCTGCAAACCCTGGGCTGCGACACCTATCAAGGCTTTTTCTTCAGCCGTGCGGTGAATGCCGATGCCGCTACCGAGATTCTTGGCCGGACGGTGAACTGAACCCGTTTGTGGTGGTTTTTCGGGTGGCCCGTGAGTAAGGCCGCTGTTTCCGGGACAATAGCGCTCTGAATTTTCAAGGTTCAATTGCGTAGCCCATGTCCCACCACCGCCTCAGCGCCGACATCATGACCCCGCACACCACGGCCAGCCAATGGCGCGCCGCCTGGTCATTGTTTCCTTACGTCTGGCAATACAAGAACCGCGTACTGCTCGCTTTTGGCCTCTTGTTCTGCGCCAAGATCGCTAACGTCTCGGTGCCGCTGGTGCTGAAGGAAATTGTCGATCATCTGGAAAATCCGGATGCATTGAGCCTGGCCGTGCCGTTGATCCTGATCGTGCTGTACGGCCTGCTGCGCTTCGGCAATACCGCGTTCACCGAATTGCGCGATGCGCTGTTCGCGCGCGTGCTGCAACGCGCCATGCGCGGCGTCATCCACGACGTATTCCAGCATCTGCACGCGCAATCGTTGCGCTTTCACCTGGAACGCCGCACCGGAGGGCTGGCCGTTGATATCGAACGCGGCGCCCGCTCGATCCGCTTCCTGATCAATTTCACGCTGTTCAACATTGGGCCAACGCTGCTCGAAATCCTGATGGTGGCCGGCGTGTTGTTCGTCAAATACGACCCCTGGTTTGGCGGCATCACGCTGCTGACCCTGGTGGTCTATATCGCTTTCACCGTGCTGATTACCAACTGGCGGATGAAGTATCGCCGCGCGATGAACGAAACCGATGCTGCCGCCAATGCGCGCGCCGTCGACAGCCTGCTGAATTACGAAACGGTGAAGTATTTCAACAATGAAAAATACGAAGCCGACCGCCTCAAAGACGACCTGCGCCGCGCCGAGGATGCTTCGGTACAAAGCGAAATTTCGCTCGCCTGGCTGAATGGCGGCCAGTCTTTCATCATCGCCCTCGGCGTCACCGCGATGATGGGGCTGGCGGCGCAGGGCGTGGCGAACAAGACAATGACGTTGGGCGACTTGGTGCTGGTCAACGCGTATCTGATCCAGTTGTTCATCCCGCTCAACTTCCTTGGCACCGTCTACCGCGAGATTCGCAACGCGTTGACCGACCGAACCACTGCTGGCGAGTCGTGGCGAGGTTCAGTTTGAAGGCGTCAGCTTTGCCTACGACCCGCGCCGGCCGATCCTGTATGACGTCAGTTTCACCATTCCGGCTGGCCGCAAGCTGGCTGTCGTCGGCGCCAGCGGGGCAGGAAAATCGACGCTGTCACGCCTGCTGTTCCGTTTCTTTGATGTGACTGGCGGTGTGATCCGGGTCGATGGTCAGGACATTCGCCTGGTCACCCAGGCCAGCCTGCGCAAACGCATCGGCATCGTGCCGCAGGACACCGTCCTGTTCAACGACAGCCTGTATCACAACATCGCTTATGGGCGGCCGGAAGCCAGCCGGGAAGAAGTCCTCGAAGCGGCGCGCGCGGCGCATCTGGATCGCTTCATCGAAGGCCTGCCGGACGGCTACGAAACGGTGGTCGGCGAGCGCGGCCTGAAGCTCTCCGGTGGCGAAAAACAGCGCGTCGCCATCGCCCGCGCCATCCTGAAGAATCCGCCCATCCTGGTGTTCGACGAAGCCACCTCATCGCTCGACAGCGGCACTGAACAATCGATCCAGCATGAACTCGCCCGCATCTCGGAAAACCGCACCACGCTGGTGATCGCGCATCGCCTGTCCACCGTGGTCGACGCCGATGAAATCCTGGTGCTGGAAAGTGGCCGGATTGTTGAACGCGGCAATCACGCCGCACTGCTCGCCGAGGATGGCAGATACGCCGCGATGTGGCGGCTGCAGCAACGGGAAGAAACGCAGCCCGCCGAGTAAAAAAGGTCGTGCGGCCGCAGCGCTCCCTGCCGGGCGTATGCTCCCGCCCGCCGTCAATAAAGAAACTTCCAAGGAAACGCCCATGAGCAACGCAAAAACCCCTGAACTGTTCGACATCCTGCGCGCCGCCTGCGCCCGCCAGTTTGGCTTCAACCCCCGCCGCATCAGCGCCGGCATGCGTTATGTCGGCAAGGAAGGGCACGGCAAGGACGTGGTGCATGTCTTTCGCGATGTCGGCACACATTCGCAAATCGCGCTGAAAAACACCTTCGCCACGCTACGCGAAAAACAGGGTGACAAGCCGCATTGGACAGAAGCCGAGAAAGCCCACTACAAAAGCAGCGATGCCGAAATCGACGCCGAGATCGCCGCGAAACAGGCCGAGATCGATTTCACCCGCAACAGCGCGCTTTATCAGGATCATCGTGAACAATTGCTGTCGCACTACACCGACTGGCCCGGTTACCAGCCTGACGGTCCGCACCCGGGCGAAGCCGCCAGAACGCTGATCCACGCCCTCGCCGAGGCGAAAGATGCAAGGCTGGCCGAGTTCGTCGAACACACGCATGTGCACGATCTCGAACAACTGGCGCATCTGTTGCTGGCGCCGTGCCACGGCGAGATTGAAGCCGCCCGGGGCTGACATCAGACTTGCGTCCTTCGTGCTGCTGCAGTTAACGGCGGTAGCATTCCGGAGAAATCTGGCGTTGAGCGGCTGACGGAGACCGCAAGGACACCGACAGTCGGCCTTTTGTCACTTCTCTATCGCGGCCATTCAATCGGCGCCAATGATCCTTGAATAGCAGTTGACCGCTCCTTAGCCCTCGGGCGGGTTCAACTGCTGTTTCAAGGATTATTGGCTGCCACTTGGTGTCAGGCTATGTCACACGCCGTCGCCGCATGCGCTGTCCTGTCAAAGCCAGTAGATAAACCACTGCACTGCAAAGAACGATGACGGCGCCGGCGGGGGTGTTGGTCTCGAATGCGACGCCCAGACCGAGCACGATCTCCCCTGCAGCGATGGTTGCCGCCAGCACCATGACCCAACCAATTGATCCGGACAACAGCAGGGCGGTGGCTGCCGGCAGCGTCAACAGCGCCATCACCAGCACCAGGCCTACGGCTTGCACCAGCATGACCACGGCCAGTGCCACCGTTACGAGGAGTCCGAGTTCAATCGCTAGTGTCGGCAGGCCGCGCAGGCGCGCGAATTCTTCGTCGAAAGTCGTCGCCACCAACGGGCGCCAGAATACGAACACGGCCAGCAGCATCAAACCGACAAGCCATGCCATGGCCGTCACATGCTCGTGAGACACCATCAACAAGTTGCCCAGCAGGTAACTCATCAAGTCGGTGCTGTAGCCGGGGGTGTGTGCGATGGCCACGATACCGACGGACATGCCCACTGCCCACAGTGCGCCAATCAGCATGTCCTCGCGTTCGCCGCCACGACGCGTGATCCAGCCCAGCAGCAAAGCCGCCAGCACGGCGGCAACGCTCGCGCCAGTCAGCGGTGAACTGCCCAGCCAATGGGCAACCCCCATGCCTCCCAAGACTGCATGCGCAATGCCACCGGCCATGAAGGTGATGCGCTTGACCACCACCAGCGTTCCGATGACGCCGGAGGCGAGGGCGGCCAACAATCCGGCGGCCAACGCGACACGCAGGAACTCGTGTGCCCACAGCGCTTCTATGAAATTCAAAGGACGCCCTCCAATGCAGCCCTGTCGCCATGGTCAATCAGGCGTACCGGCATCCCGTACAGATTCTCGAGCACACCCGGCGCCAGTGGCATCGCCGTGTGACAGGTGAGTGTGAGGTTCAAGCATGCAATCCGGTCGACATGCCGCGAAACCAGACCTACGTCGTGCGACACCATCACTATCGCCATGCGCTCACGCAGACGGGCGAGCAGCCCGAACAAGTCATGCTCGGCGCGCGTGTCGACGTGAGCGGTGGGTTCGTCCAGCAACAACAACTCCGGCTCGGTGGCCAGCGCCCGCGCGATCAATACCCGCTGCAACTGGCCGCCCGACAGGTTGGCGATGGGGCGCGTCGCCAAGTCTTGCACGTCGGTGGCAGCCATGGCCTGGGTGGCGGCTTCATGGTCTTGCGGGGTTAACGGCCGCCACCAGGCGCGAAGCCCCAGCCGTCCGTGCAGCACGGTCTCGCGCACACTGAGCGGGAAATCGCGCCTGAAAGTTGCAAACTGGGGCACGTAACCCAGACGCGGGCGCGCTTGGTCAGGTGTCAGGCCAAGCACTCGCACTTCGCCCCGATCGGGCTTCAAGAGCCCGAGTGAGAGTTTGACCAGGGTGCTCTTGCCGCCGCCATTCGGGCCGATCAGTGCCAGGAACTCGCCGTGCGCCACCTGCAGGCTGACATCGCTGAGCACAGAACGTTGGCCGAATGAAAAATCGACATGGTCAAAGACCAGTGCGGAAGCTGAGTCAATCATCGCAGCCCGCGCACCAGAACCTTGCCGACATCGCGCATATTGCCAATAAAGTCCTCCGCCAGAGGGTCGATGGCGACGACTTCGCCACCAATCGCGCGCGCCACCTGTTCGGCGGCGGTGCGGCTGAACTGCTTTTGTACAAAGATCACTCGGATGCCCTCAGCCTTGGCGCGGTCGATGATTCGGGCCAACGCCTTTGGACTGGGTTCCTTGCCCTCGCTTTCGATGGGGATCTGTTGCAAGCCGTAGGCGTCCGCAAAGTAACCCCATGCCGGGTGGAACACCATGAAGCGACGCTGTGCCTTGCCCGACAGACGTTGGCGCAGTTCAGCGTCGAGGGCATCAAGCTCTGCGGCGTAGCGTGCATAGCCGGCCTCGAAACGCGCGCGCAGGGCTGGGCGTTTCGCCACCAGCGCATCGCGTATCGTGGCCGCCTGCTGTTTGGCCAGCGGCGGACTGGTCCAGATGTGGGGGTCCAGTTGGACTGCTGCTGTCGCTGGCGCACCCATTTTGAGTGGTCCGGCATGGCTGTGATCATGACGCGTGATGGGCTGCAAGGTGATGCCTTGCCGTGTATCGACCATCTTCAAGTTTGGGTGCGCCTGCTGGATCTTGGGTATCCAGGTTTTCTCGAACGGCGCCCCGATGCGGAAATAGACCTGCGATTTCGCCAGGGCGACCATCTGCTGTGGCGTAGGGTCGTAAGTGGCCGGGCTCTGGCCGGGCAATACCAGCACATCAACCTTGACCGCATCGCCGCCAATGCGCTCGACGATCTGCTTCTGCGGCAGGATGCTTACGAATATCCCGAGCGGCTCCGATGCCCAGACTGAGGCCGATACAACTGCCAATCCGAATAAAAAGAAGGTAATGCGTTGCAGTAGAAGTCCAGTTTTCATGTCCCTTGTTCCATGAGTAGTGATGCGTTACCACCACGACGACTTGATCATGGAGGCGAACAAATGCCCCCAGACGGCAGGCCAATCGCCCATCTTGTCAGCGTCAATGTATTCGGTGAGCTTCAGGCCGGTGGCGGCCGAGTACGCCTGGCACATGACGACGCCACCACCGTCTTTCATGAAACTGGTCAACATGTCTTGAATCGACAGGCTGCTAGCATGGTTAGCAGGGTAAGTCTCATCGCTGTTGCTCCTTGAAGTTGAGTGGAAACTGCCGTATTGAGATTATTTGCAGGCACCAATCAGCTACAAATGATATCGCATTCGCAATAGCGGTTCGGCACAATCACCTATCTTGCCGATAAACACAAACAAGGATCTCCAGCGACATGGGAGATTTACCGCGTATGAAACGAAGAACTCGCCAACACCAAGCCATCTACGATGTGATCGTCGCTGCCGACCGCCCGTTGCTCGCTCAGGAAATCTTGACCCTGGCCGCAGGTGCTGTCCCGCAACTGTCCATCGCAACGGTTTACCGAACCATCAAGGCGTTGCAGGAGACCTGTACGATCAAAGCCGTTCTGCTTCCCGGACAGAACCCGCGCTACGAGCCTGCTGACCATTCACATCACCATTACTTCCAGTGCCGTCAGTGTGAGCGCGTATTTGATGTAGGGACTTGTCCAGGCAATCTGGACAATCTGGTTCCCTCTGGATTCACGCTCGAAGACCACGAGATCATTTTGTATGGCAGATGCTGCGAGTGCTCGACGGGACAGGAGCAAGCAACTCGCTTAGTCAGGTAGAGATTTTTTCCTTGCCCCAGTAAATGCCTCTGGAGGGGCTGTTTGCCTCAGTTCCAGTCTCGGTCAAGTCCGTTTCTGGAGTCGTAAGCAGCAGCGAAATCCAGTCCGACAGGACAACTGCAATTCAGCAGCTGGTCGCATTGGCCGGCGCACCCAGTGCGCTGAAAGGCCAGGCCACACTGGTGCAGTGCCCCGCCAACCGATCGGGCGTCACAACAGCGGCAATCCGGCCATGTCCGCACCCGGCATGGGCGACGGACTGAGCGCTTCAGAGGACAGCCAGCGGGCCCGCAGCGTATTGGCGCACCAGAATTTCTTCCCGCCCAAACAGCCGTACTTGCCTTACACGCCGGCCGGCACCAAGTCGCGGTAGGCATGCCAACTGGCGTGCCCGATGAGTGGCAGTGCGATGACCAGCCCCAGATAGAAGGTAGCCAAACCCAGCCCGACGATGACGACGATCAGGCCGGCCCACAGCATCATGGCGGGCATGTTGCCAAGCACCGACTTGATGCTGAAGCGAATTGCGGTAAAGCCATCCACTTTGCGATCAATCAGCATGGGCACGGTGATGACACTGATGGCGAAGGCGCACCAGGCGATCAGAAAACCGACCACCAGGCTGGCGAGGGCAAATTTCAATCCCGCTTCGGACAGAAATACTTTAGTGAAGAAATTGTCGAGCGAAGGCGAACTGCCTTCATAGAGGAGTGCGAACAGTGCGACGTTGGCCACCAGCCAAATGTTCATCAGAATGGTGAATCCGGTACTGACCATGGAGACCTGACTCTGGTTGAGCTTCCATGCTTGATAGGCGCTGCAGCCCGAGAGGGGTTCACCCCGTTCCAAATGGGCACTCATCAGGTAAAGGCCGATGCCCAGCGGTGGCGCGACGATAAAAAAGCCGGCAACCAGAAAGGGAAGCAGGAAGAGGTTGTCCGTGCTCCACACCAACCAGGTAATCAGACCACTGATCACCACGATGGCCGCCCCGTAACGCAGGCTATAGATTCCTGCCGAGCCCATATCGCGCCAGCCCTTGGCCAGCCATTTAAACGGCTGGCCAAGGGGAATGCGGTTGACTTCAAGCTCGTCCCAGCGGGTGCTTCCTGTGTAGGCAGTCGTTTCCATGCTTCTCCACCTTCATTAGGCGTTAACGCCCAAAGCAAAAGATCGTAACCCTGCAGATGTTTTAGCTTCGCATAGGTGGACCAGCAATGGTGCAAAAACACACGCGGTCTGCCTGGATTGGGGCATTGCTTGGCGCCAGCGCCCCGCGTGCCCTTGACATGTTCAGGCACGTTGAAAAGCGTCCTGCTTGGCCGTTGCTGGCCGATTGTGTGAAATCGACGTAGTACTGGTAAGCCGACGGTGGAAATTTATGCTGGATAGCAAAATGGCTGCTTTCGGGCGCCTATACCCAATGACCGCCGCAGCCCTTTAAAGTCTGGCAGGCAGATCACGCCGACAAAATCTGCCGCCAAATTTCTTCGGATTTAAGCCGCCGGAAATTGTGGCCGACGCATTTCCACGCTGAGATCAAGGCCGCCAGCCGCAGCAGCCAGCTTCAGTCGCCGCCGCAACCGCCGCCGCCACAACTGCTGTCACTGCCGGAATCGCCACTGCTGGCATCGCATTCAGCGAGTCCGCCGCCGGAGCAGGCAAAACCACCACAGGCGCTGCCGCCGCACGATGTCGATGTTTGCAGCGGTTTTTCCAGGCTGTAGATATTGCCGTTGGTGATGGCCAGTTTCTGATCGATCGCGAACAGCAGTGGCAGCCGGGTGGGGTGCTTGGGGTTGATGTTCTCTTCCAGGCAGGCATGTCGCCAGGTTCGGCGCATGCCGGCATCGCGGGAGATGCCGGGCGCCATCTTTGCCGCCGGGATGTGGTGGAAATAGGCGCCGAATGCCTGTTCGCAAAAGGTGCTGTATTCGCGCGTATCCAGGATGAATTCGTGCCACAGGTCGTCGACCACCCGCGAAGGCATGCCGATGCCGGCCGGCGCTGTGCGCAGGTGGATCAGGAAGAAACTGCGCAACGCACGGGCGACGAGGAATTCGTCCTTTTCCGTCAATGTCGGGTGGACCTTGCGCAAGCCATCCAGCAGTCCGTGTGAAAACACATGGCTGCGGATGAATTGCTCGCGCCGCAGGGTTCGGTGGCGCCGGGACATGACGGTCGCGCCGATCGCCAAACCGGCGGTCAACGCAATCAACAGCAGCAGGGCAAAGGGCATTTTGGCGACATGGCATTTGAAGGTGCGCGGATCATCGCATGATTATTTCGGCTTGCCGTTAGCTGTGCCGGTGGCGTCTGCCCCAGGCTAATGCCAGCATGCCGACGAACACCACACAGCCAAAGCCCATCGCCACATTCACCACCGGCACTTGTTCCATCAGCGCATAAGCGCCGACGAAGGCGAGCATGACCAGGTTTTCCCACAGGTTCTGCACCGCCAGCGCATGGCCGGCACCGACGCTGCGATGGCCGCGTTCCTGCAGCAAGGCGTTGAGCGGGACGACGAACAGGCCACCCGCAGCTCCGATGGCGGCGAGCAACAAGGCGGTGGGAATCAGCGAGGTCTGCTGGGCGAACAGCAATACCAGCGGGCCCAGCAACAGCCCGCCGATCAATGCGCGATTGACGTTTTCCAGCTTGATCAACATGCCGGCCAGGCCAGCGCCGACGACGATGCCGATCGACACCACGCCCATCAGGTTGGCCGGCATCTGGTTGCTGGCAATGCCGAGCGCCACCGGCACCCAGGCGAACAGAATCAGGCGCAGCGTGGAGCCGGTACCCCAGAACAGGCTGGTGCCGAGCAGGCTGAAGCGGGTGTCGGTGTTCTGCCAGAGTGTGCGCAGCGAATCCATGAATTGACGCAGCAAGCCGCTGAAATCGAACCGGTCGAGTGCGTGTTCCGGCGGCAGGCGCGGGATCAGCAGGTTGATCAACGCCGCCAGCGCATAGACGCCGATCACCCCGGTGAACGCCCAGGCCAGCGATTGATCCGCCAGCCAGCCACCGACCAGCACGCCGAGCAGGATGGCGACGATGGTGGAGCCTTCCAGCATGCCGTTGGCCTTGACCAGTTTGTCCGCGCCGAACAACTGGCTGAGGATGCCGTACTTGGCCGGGCTGTAGGCTGCCGCACCGACGCCGGCCATGCCGTAGCA
>JAIFLB010000155.1 GCA_020049245.1 Betaproteobacteria bacterium
TATTGCGGCGCGTTGGCCTTGAACGGATTGGTGCGGATATAAACCTGCAGCATGCCGGCCAACGAACCCTGCCGGCGCAGTTTCTCCGCCGCGCGGCCGACATACACCGCCACCGCCTCGGCCAGCGCCGGCAAATCGTAGACATACGCGCCGAACGAACGCGACGAGATGATCTGCTGCTTGTTCGGCGCCACCGCCTCCAGACTCAGACAGGACACACCGTTCAATTCACGCACCGTGCGTTCCAGCACCACCGAAAACGCCTGGCGCAGCGTTTCCGGATCAGCCCGGCGCAAATCCTCCACGCTCTGAATGCCGCGCTGGTTGAGCTGTTCGGTCAGCCGCCGGCCGACGCCCCAGACTTCGTTGACCGGCAGCGCGGCAAAGACGCGGGCGCGTTCAGTTTCATCGAGCCGGGTCAGATCGCAGACACCGTGTTCGCCAGCCAGATTCTTCTTGGCGCAATGATTGGCCAGCTTCGCCAGCGTCTTGGTTTGGGCAATGCCAACACAAACCGGAATGCCCACCCACTGCCGCACCTGCTGCCGCATGCGTTGCGCGTACTCGACCAGATCGCGCTGCGCAAAGCCTTCCAGGCCAAGAAAACACTCGTCGATGGAATACACCTCCTGCTCCGGCGAATAAGCGGCCAGCACGTTCATCATGCGGCTGCTCATGTCGGCATACAGGCTGTAGTTGCTGGAAAACGCGCGGATGCCGTGCTTTTCCGCCAGTTCGCGAATCTGATACCACGGCACGCCCATCTTGACGCCAAGCGCCTTCACCTCATTGCTGCGCGCCACCACGCAACCATCATTGTTTCTGAATGATCCTTACTGTTAGTAGGCCGATAACCCTATGAAGTAAAACGAAATTACCTCACTAACATTTTCCTTCAGAAATTGATTGCCATCTCGCAGCCTGTAAGGCAGGAGACAGATCAGTATGGCAATGATATCGCCTTCCTCAGCGGATCAAGACGCTCGACCGGGTTGGGTCGGTTTCGGCCAGTGGATTCCTTACAACATCAAGCCCATGCAACCGGCAAATCACTCCATTTGGTTGTGTATTGAGGGCTGAGTCTTTCCTGCCGCATGGACCAATCAGGTCTCGCCTCGCCAGTGCCGGCGCTGCCAACGTGTATGGTGCCACGGCCGAAGCGATCATTGATGGCATCCAAAGCAGCCATCAGACCTTTCCAGTTACTTGACTCCCGTCCCTCGAAGGCAAACTCGCCTTGGCAGACGGTGTCTGGCATCAAATCAAGCAGCATTACCCCCGCTTTGGCAAACTGAAATCCAGGTTGGTAAATATGCGTAATGCCTCTGACCGCCGCCTGGATGAGAACCCTGGTGTCTGCGGAGGGTCGCGCTAACGGAACAACCGTGCTTTGTGAGTATTTGGGGCCCGGACGGAATGGTGAGGTGTGTGCAAACACGTGCACCTGGCCCGCGAGACTGCCTTGTCGGCGCAGTTTTTCTGCGGTGCGACTGGCAAACGCACCAACCGCCTCGATCAGCGGGGGCAGATCCGTGATGGCATGACCAAAGCTTCTTGTACAGGCAATCTGCTTTTTTGCGGACGGAGCCTCATCCAGGCTGATGCAGGGCTCGCCTTGAAGTTCGCGCACCGTGCGTTCCAACACAACGCTCCAGCGGTTCCGCACCATTGCCGGGATCAGCCTGGCCAGGTCGAGTACGGTATTGACGCCAGACTCCTTCAACTGCTGCCCGATGCGGCTGCCCACGCCCCATACCTCGCCTACGGCTGTCGCGGCAAGCAGGGCATCCACCTCTGACGCCGGTAAGGCGGCCAGGTTGCATACGGTGGCCAACGCTTCGGGGTAGCTTCCCGGTTTGCGCTCGGCAGTCTTGGCAATGTGATTCGCCAGCTTGGCCAGTGTTTTGGTGGGGCCGATTCCAACCCCGCAGGGAATACCGGTCCATTGAAGGATGCGATCGCGGATAGTTCGTGATAGTTGGGTAAGATCGCCGCCGACTCCGTGCAACCCAATGAACGATTCGTCGATGCTGTAAATCTCCTGTGTCGGGCCTAAGCCGGCCGCAATGCTCATCATTCGGTCACTCATGTCGCCATAGAGTGGGAAGTTGGCGGACAGGGCTACCAGCCCTGCCTCTTGTTCCAGATGCCGGATCTGAAACCATGGGGCACCCATCTTGATCCCGATGGCCTTCGCCTCATTACTGCGTGCAATAGCGCAGCCGTCATTATTGGACAGGGTGATGACTGGGCGACCATTGAGGCCAGGCCGGAACACCCGTTCGCAGCTGACGTAGAAGTTGTTGCCGTCGATGAGTGCAAACATGATTCCGAGGACGCCGCTTGAATCAACCGGCCACCGGCCTGGATTGGAGAAGTGAGACCACCTTCCCGCTTGCCATGCCCTTCACCAAGGCTATTTCGTTCAGGAGCGTTTGATTGATCGACGCGAGCTTGGCCAAATCAACCTTGAGTCCGGTGATCTCGCTTCGCAACCTGCGATTGATTTCCCGCTCCTGCGCGAGAGCTTCATGTTTGGCATCACGCTGCGCTCGCGTGGTTTTGCCCACGAGGCTGCGAATCTGCTCAGCGAGGTCGGGGTAGGTGTTGTGGATCAAGGCCGGGGTCACGCCGGCGACCTTTGCCACCGCCGAGATGGATACTTTGTTTTGACCGCCCTGCAACTGGCCAATCGCCCGCTGTATTTCTTCGGCCGTCTTCTTGCGGCAGTGAGCCTTGGCTCCACCCCCCGATTGCCTTGCCGCCGATACGGATGCCTGGTCAGGCTTCATCATTCAGTTCCTTTCATGGTCCGGGCTCCAGGTTCCATAGGGGGTACTCCAAGATCGGCCAACACTTGCCTTGCCAGCAGCAAGTCGCCTTCCGCTCTCTGCCAGACGGCCGGCCCAACATCTTCGACATCAAGTAGTTCACGCTGTTGCTCGTATATCCCGTGCCACGTCGAGACGAACGACTCGTCGATGACGCTGTTTTTGCAATCAACACATCGGGTAGCCTCATAAAGCCCCGCACCGCCGCATCCCTTCTCTTGCGCGAGGCACCATCCGTGGCCCGTAGCTCGAATGCGGACTTGGGGTGCCGTTTGCGCCAGAAGCACTGAGCGGCTTTCAAAGGGAATCGCCCGGAGGCGCATGATCTGCCGTCCGGCGCCACCAGCCAATGGGCGCTCGTCCAGCCACGACTCGATCAATTCCGCCTTGAAGGCAGTCATCTCCTGCATGATTTCATCGAAGATAGCGGCGTCCTGCCTCGGGTTGGAGGCATACAGTTGGGTCATGCTCATGCTGGAATGCTTGAGTTGCCATTTGAGAAAGACAAGCGAGGCACGGCCCATCCTCGATTCCACAATACAGCGCGCGTAGGTGCGCCGGCATTGATGCGGGAGAAGTTCCCAATCGGTTCCAGCCGCTTGGGACAGCCGCCTGAACGCCTTTGCCGAACCGGCACCGGACAATGCCTCGACGTGTGCTGTGCCCGTTTGCTTGTTGCCCAGACCATTGAGACACAGGAACAACTTTCTTGAATCGCGCTTTGCCTTGTCCTGCCGGATCAGCCACTCTTGAATCCGGTCCGGAGGCGCGTTGTCCTTCAACTCCGCAAGTTCCTTGGCCAGCAGATGTTGCAACGGTTCCGCGTAACGCCGCATCACATCAAGAGCTTCAATCGTCAGCGCCGGCACCAGATATTCGACTTTCCCCTTTCCAGTCTTGTGTTCAATGGTGGCGACCCAGTGGTACTCGATGCCGTCCTTGACCTCCTTGCGCCACGAATCAACCTCGACCCCTATGGCCTCTTCGTTGCGCATCCCGCTGGTGATCGAGAGGATATAAAGCGCAGCATCACGTATGCGGATGAGCCTCGGATTTCGGAGGCCAAGGTTCTTGGCATCTCTCTCGTCGAGCAATGCATGGGCTCCTGCGATGACCATCTCACAGAGGTTGAAGACTTTCGATTGGACCTCCGGCGGGATGATCGGTGTCCGTCCAGTTCCCCGCGCGGCAGCCTCGAAGCCTTTGAACACGCCCAGGCCGCTCAAGCGCCACAGGGTGTTCTGGCCCCATGGACACTGCGTGAGCGGATGCAACGTTTCCTGGCGGAACACCCATAAAAACTCCAGGATTCGAAGTCGGTTGTAGACCGTGAGGGGCCGCAACTTCATCTCCACCTTGCTGAGGTGGAGGAAGTTACTTATATGGATTGGCCTCACTTGGTCAAAGCGTTCTATGCGGAGTCCTCCAAGCCACCGCATCAACGGAATGGCAGAGGCGATTGCCGCCATGCACACGCCGCGAGCGACAGGCCGTTTGGCGCCTGGCAACCCTCGCTTGAACCATGCATACAAGGCGGCTTTGCAGTCATCCACCAAGGAGGCGGGACAGTCTGCCGGCCATTCGATGAGCTTGAAGCACTCGGCGATATTGGATTGTTCAAAATAGGGGCGCAGATCCCAGGTGGCATCGCCAAACCGGCTGAGTACATGTTCGCCGCCGTCGGCATCCGCAACGGCACTGATGACGATCTCGGCGCGTTCTAGTCGCGAAAGCCCGGTTGCTGATACCGGCTGCGAAACCAGCAAGTCATACGCCTTTGGTGTTTGGCGTATTGCAAGGGCACTAGCCGGCATGAGCCCCCCGGAAAGCGGCTTGAAACTGCTGGCTCCGAAGCGCCCAGAAAGGATGGGGAGCCTCGCGCGCCGATGCTTTGGCTTCCAGCAACAAGGCGGGTTCGAAGTGCTCCGCTGTGAACTGGTCGATCATGGCAATGAGGTTTTGGTGATGGTTGCGCCAGTCAGCCCATTCGTCTGACGTGTAGTAGTTCATCTCATGCCGCAAGAAACCCTGATAGCTGAACAGCCGATGCAAGTCCTTGACCGTGCCGACGATGGCATAGCTCGGGCAGCCCAGGCAGTGGGTGAACTCGGCACAATGGGTAGAGCCGTCTTTCGGTGCGCGAGATCCGTGCAAACTGTCCTTGCAACTGCCTGTCGGCGTGGATGTCAGATCGATGCCGCGCAACTTGGCGGGAAGTGCTTCGCCAATAAATCTGGCACCCTCGGTTTTGGTCCGATCGTCGAGTCGCAGGTAGTGGTTGTCGGCCACCTGCGGCGAGTGCCCCATCACCGACGCTACCGCTATCAGATCGCCGTCGCTCAATCGCCAAAGCCGGTTCTCCATCGTCTTGCGTAGTGCGGCAAGCGTCACGCGCAGCGGCGTTCCATCATCAGCCGACAGGCCATGGCGGGACACGACGGCCTTGATTGATGCAGCGGCCGTGCAAGGTGTCATGCACGTGATCTTGTCGGACCAGCCTTGCTGCCCTGCGCGATAGAGCCACACCCGATTTTTGATTGGATCTGGCGCGCTTTGCGCCAGGCTGTCAGTCATCCCAAGTGCCTTCTTCAACACAGCCACCCCGTCCATGGGGATCAAGCTTTGGGCGTCACGCAACTGCGTCTGGCGAATGGATTGGGCCTGGGCTCCCTTGCCCCGGCGTTTGAAGGTCTTGACCAGCATCATGCTGGGCATGAACGGATGCGGCTGAAGGCAATCACGCGTCATCTCGATCAGCGGTGTCGTGTTGATGCCTGTGCGCATGGCAATAAGCAATATCAGGACCGCAATCGCCTCGGAATCCCGGCCCGCAAACCGGTCGTGATGAATAGCCACGAGGTCGGCCTTCAACGCGCTGGCCAAGCGCTGCATCTCTGACGGACTCAACGGCATCTCGGCTTTTGTGGATGCGCCGTTCATCGGGAACGGGTTCGCCGGAATGAGTTTTTCTGACGCTGTATCCATGAATCCGTAATCCATCAGACTGACCAGCAGGGACTTCAGCGCCGAGTAGTAGTTTTTCGCGGTGGATCCGTTGGGGTATTTCAGTCGGAGCCAGGCGATGTATCGGTTCAAGTCCGACATCTTGATCTCTGAGGGCCGCACAGGCGGCGATGCCAATGGCCCGTCGACCAGAAATGTCATGAAGTTCTTGACCCCGTTCGCATTGAAACTGACGAGGGTGGCCGCCGAGAAATTTCCGCTCATGAGCAGAGCGCGAATCACTGCCGCAAACGCCCACGTCCACTCATCGAAACCTCGACCCAGCCAGGGTCGCAAATCAATCATGCGGTGGCTTCGTGGGTTGGGAGGCAACTCGATCACGGCATCGTCTGGTTCATGGCGCTGCGCGGACACGACAAAGTCGGCGACTGCGATGGACTTGTAGTTCTTCGTGCGGGCCATCAGTCGTTCCCACCATTCATCCAGGGAGAGGCGACGCCGGCAAAGAGCATGTCGATCTCGTCCTCGTGCGCGATAACGATCTGTGCGTCGAGTTGATTGATTAGATGCAGGTAGATCGCCGTGGTCTGCACATCCGTATGCCCCATGCGATCCCGGACATACAGCAACGGCTCACCCGCAAACTCTGAGCTTTTCCGTAAGGCGGCCAGTGTGTAGGTTCCGTATGTATGCCGAAGCATGTGAGCCCGAACAGGGAAGCCCACCTTCTGCTCGACGGCCTTCATCACGTCGACCACGGCGCTCTTGGAGAACTCGGTACCGTTTCCCGTCAGGATCAAGGCCGAGGGCTGTGTCCCGCTTCGTTGCCGACGTTTCTCACGCTGGTGCAGGGAGTAGGACCACATGTCCTCCATCAGCGACCAAGGCACATCGACGCTTCTGGGCTTCCCGAACTTGATGTGCATCTCGCCCGGATGAATCTCCACACGGATCATCTGCCCATGCGCCAAGTCTGGACGTGAGCGTGGGTTGAATACGTAGCGTGCTGGAAAGGTTCGCGCTTCGCAGGAGCGCATCCCGGTTCGCACCATTAGGTGGAGCAGGAGGCGATGGCTTGGATCCAGTTTTGTGCCAAAGCAGATTCTGACCTGATCCTTTGTCAGGAACTTGATGGTGGGCTTGTTCTCCCTGGCCATCACCGTCGGCTTGGTTGTCATTGACTTGGAACGGCCGACGTGAGCGAGGACTCCGTCATGAGCCAGCGTTCTGACTTCCCGTTGTCCAAATGGGAGGTGATCAGCGTGGCCTTGGCTCTTGCACCACTCGTAAAACCTGACTACAAGGTTCAGTCGCTTGTTCAACGTGCTCGGATTGAGACCCAGTTCACCAAGCGACCAATCTCGATACCTGGCAACCACGCCGAGGCCATGAGGCATTGGCTCTGCATCCCAGCGGAGCCCGTTGGCTTCAAGGAACGCGAAGTAGTCGTAGAGTCTGCGTCCGTAGCTATCCCAGGTCAGTTTGCTTTCGACGCGACCCGTTGCGGCTAGGATGTGCCACAGGAAGGACTGGACAGGCTCCAAGGGCCATCCCTCGGAATCGAGCAGAAGAGGGAAGCCAGAGAATGACCTGCCCTCGACAACCAGGTCGTCGGTGGCCAGCACCAACATCACAAGCCCTTCTCCTTCAAAAGGGCTACGGCAGCCTTGAAGGGCAGGCCGTAAAGGTACATCGCCATATCAACGGCACCGCCACCACCACGCTCTGCCTGGACGTCCCAGAATTTAGGGCCGGTGCAGAGCAATTCCCATTCACGTCCGGCAACACGCACATGCCAACGGCTTGTCTGTTGGCTGATTCGCGGATGGAAGGACGGATCCACCTTCGCATGATCTGCAAATGAACTGAGCACGGCGATGGCATCCATCTCGCGCCAGCGTGTCAGCGTCAACTTATCCACAGCCACCATGGTGCTTTTCATCCTCCCTCGGACCCCCACCTGCTACTCGTCTCAGAGAGACGAATAACCCAAAATCAAACCCAAAAGCCAAAACCGCCACTGAGGGGGCAAGTCGCTAACAGCCCAAGCCCTTCAGATCGTTGTTGGACAGCACCACCACCGGCGTGTGCGCCAGCGCCGGGTTGAACACTCGTTCGCAGGAGACGTAGAAATTGTTGCCGTCGATCAGCGCGTACATGGCGCGAAGCCCATCCAGCCTTAGCGCACCGTATGCACGGAACTGGTCACCACGCCCCAGATGCGCAGTTCCTGGCCTTCCTTGAAGCGGATCACCGGATACGCCGGGTTGTCCGGATGCAGTTCCGGGGCGCCGTTACCCAGGCGCAGCCGCTTGATGGTCAGCGCACCATCGACCTCGGCCACCACGACGCTGCCGTCCTGCGCCTCGATGGAACGATCCACCACGATCAGATCGCCGGAATGGATGCCGGCGCCCTGCATCGAATCGCCCTTCACGCGCAGGAAATAGGTCGCCTCCTGCCGCTGGACCAATAGTTCGTTGAGGTCCAGACGCGCTTCGACGTAATCGTCGGCCGGCGACGGGAAACCGGCCGGAATGCGGCTGGCGAACAGCGGCAGCGGCCGGCGCACAGGCGCTGCGGCGGGAAGGATGCAATCGCGATGCAGCATGGCCGCTCAATAACGTCGGAAACTGCCGGTCACCACGCCGTAGATTTCCAGTTGCCCTTCCGGACGGATCGGCGCATAGGCCATGTTGCCCGGCTTGAGATAGAAGCCGCGCGCATCCTGCTCCAGGTATTTGACGGTGAACTGGTTGTCGACGATGGCGACGACGATGTCGCC
>JAIFLB010000200.1 GCA_020049245.1 Betaproteobacteria bacterium
TCGACACAATCACCGCCCTTCAGAATCGGCATGGTCTCGCCCGGCCTGACAAACCAGCCAAGTTGAATGCGTCGCGGCAAAACCGCGCCAGGCGTGTCAGTACGGGCGATATCGAACACGAAGCGCAGCCCGTTACTGGTCGACTCCGGCAGTCCGATCACCCGCCCGGTAAGTGCAACATCGCGGCCTTCCCACTGCGCAGGCAAGGACTCGGCCAGTCGCATATCCGCTCGCCATGCCGCGAAGAAAAAACCGCTCGCAACCGCCAGCAGCAGGGTTAGCGTGATTTGAAAAAATTGAACAACCCGTCGAAGAGCCGGTCGTATCGAGCCGGAATTTTGTGGAATCAAATTCAGCGACATCAAATGCCAGGCGATCAGCAGCAGTCCAAGCAGAGGCAACACAGCCGCCCAGGCCAATGGCGGCAACTCTGGTCGGGTCTGCAACCAGGCTGCGCCGAGGGCAAAAGCGACGATGAGGCCGCGCGATCGAATCAACTAAACTGTCTCCCATGCCGAGAAAGCACTTCAGAAAATTTCTTCCCAGCCATGAATCCATGCGTGGAAACAAACATCTGCGACTTTTTCAACCGCTGCTGAAACACCCCAATTTATGGCATTTGAACCGCCATTCCGTCGCCGGCGGGGTTGCCGCAGGCTTGTTTGGCGGCTTGATTCCCGGGCCATTGCAAATGCTCACCGCAGCCATTCTGGCGATCATTTTTCGGGTCAACCTGCCGGTCGCGGTGGTCAGCACCTTGTACACCAATCCAATTACCTGGGGCCCGCTGATCCTGACCGCCTATGCGATTGGAAGCTGGGTGACCGGCGGTAATGGCGTGCCGGCAACCAGAATGGAATTCGATTGGGCCTGGCAGAACTGGATGGCGTTTCTCCCCGCCTTCTGGACCTGGCTATTGAGCCTGGGCACCACCTTTCTGATCGGCAACCTGATTCTCGCATCCGGGCTGGCGGTGGTCGGCTACTTCAGCGTTCAGCTCGCCTGGCGGCTATACATCCTGGCCTATCTGCGCCGGCGGCGAGCTCGAATCCAAACCGACCCCACCGCCGGATAAGCGACCAGTCACACGCCTCAGTCGCGCTCACTTGGCACCGACACCGGATAGCCATTGGTCAATCCGGTCAGAAACACCTCGATGTCGGTATAGGCCTGGCTGCCCGGTTTAAGTGGCTGGGTCCGCGTAGCAAGATTGCATTCGATAAACCGCAGATGCAGTGACTGCAATTGGTAGCGCGTGCGATAGACCGGGTAATGCGCCACATCCCCGTAAGGCGTGGTCACCACAGTGCCGCGCAAATGCAGGCCGATCTGATAGGTATGGCAAGAGGAACACGCCAGATTGATCCGCCCCGCCCGCGCATGGAACACCTTGCGACCGCGTTCGTAGGCAGATTTCAACGGACCGGCTGAAGTCACATTGATCTTGATCGGCATGCCCGTACTCTGACTGGCGACATAGACGGAAACCGCGCTGTTGTCATAACTGCCGTTCTGCAACTCACGACCTTCCTTGGCGGCGCAATGCTCGATCACTTCCTCCAGCCCGGCGACATGCCTGAGGTCTTTGCGATACATCGGATACTGGCTGCGCAGCCCCTTCAGGTTGCCTTTCCTGGCGCCCAGGCAAGTCGCGAACTTGCCAGTTCGGCCGGCCTTCCGGTTCAGCTCATGGAAGATTTCCTCACCCCGATCGGCAGCGAAATGACCGCCATGCACTGAGGCATTGAACGGCGGATCCATGAACTTCCAGTTCAGCTTCCAGTTTTCTTCCGGATTGCCGGCCATGCGCCAATCCAGGTTGGCGGGGTCTTTCCAGTGTTTGTAGGAGCCGGAAAGCGACATATCGCCTTTGACATGCGGCAGATAGTCTTCCATCGGATCGAATTGACGATACGGCGCAGGCGCCGAAGTGGCGGCTTGGGCGGTAGCGGCGAGCAACAGCAACAGCGGCAAGGCACGTTTCATCTTCATCCCCTCAATCCAGGCTTTGCAGATAAGCCACCAGATCGCGAATTTCCTGCTCGTTCAAAATGCCGAAAGTGCCGTAGGGCGGCATGACGCTGATCGGGTTGAACACGCGCGAATCGAATATCTGCTGAAACACCAGTTCATTCGGATAATTATGTTTCTTGAAATTCAACAACAACGCGCCGACTGTCCCGGCCCATTGCTCACCCGGCAATTGATGGCAAACGATGCAGTAACCCTTGTCGCGCGCTATCGCCAGCTCACGACCACGTACCGGATCACCCTGCAAGGGTTCAACCAGTTTCACCTGCCTGGGTCTGGCGGCAGGACGTTTGTCTTCATAACTGAGGCTGACCCAGGGCGTGAGATCGCGCGAGAAGGGAACCCATTCCAGCTTGCCGCTATTCACCACGACTTTCGGCTCCAGGGTCATATTCACTACTGCCGGATCAACCGCGAAATCAGACGGGAAATCGCCGCTGAACGCTGGCGTCGCCAGCCAGGCTGTCGAGATGAACGCGAAAAAACAGAAGAAACTTCTACTGATACGCATCCTGCCTTCCTCCTTCAAACCACTTTATTGATCAACGAAGCGAAGGTTACTCCAAACCCCGCTCCAAACCTCGCTCGCCCAACCTGAGTACACGGTGCATGCGGGCGGCCAGTTCAGGGTCGTGGGTCACAATCAAGAACGCCGTAGCGTGGCGCTGCGACAAATCCATCAGCAAGTTCTGAATATGCGCCGCATTCTGGCGATCAAGGTTGCCGGTCGGCTCGTCCATCAACACGCAGGCCGGCTGCGTCACCAGCGCGCGGGCAATCGCAACCCGTTGCCGCTCACCACCGGAAAGCTCGCCCGGACGATGCCGCAAGCGATGCCCCATGCCGACTTCTTCCAGCCAGGCAGCCGCCGTTGCCAACGCCGCAGCCTTGTCCTGGCGCCGAATCAGCAAAGGCATGGCGACGTTTTCCTGAGCGGTGAATTCGGGCAAAAGATGATGAAACTGATAAACAAAGCCCAAAGCACGGTTACGCAACCTGCCGCGCGCCAGATCGGAAAGCGCCCAGATAGACTCGCCAGCAACGCTGACCTCGCCCGCATCCGGCTGATCGAGACCGCCCAGCACATGCAACAACGTGCTTTTTCCGGTACCGGATGCGCCCATCACAGCGACCTGCTCACCCGCAAAGACCGTCAAATCAATGTCCTGCAGCACCGGCACTTCGGTCTTGCCTTGCCAATAACTCTTGCGCACGCCGACGCAAGACAGCACCGGCACCCGCGCGTCCATGGCATCACTCATAGCGCAGCGCCTCCGCCGGCTGAATTCGCGCCGCCCGCCAGCTGGGATACAACGTCGCCAGGAACGCCAGCACCAGCGCCACGCCGCCAACCACCCAGACATCCGGCCAATTCAGCTTCGAAGGTAATTCGGAGATGTAATACACATCGGCCGGGAACAGATCCATGCCGACCGCCTTTTCGATCAGCGGCACCACGGTTTCCACGTTGAGCGCGAGCAACACGCCGGAAATCATCCCGAACAGCGTACCAATCACGCCAATCAAACTGCCCTGCACGATGAAGATCGCCATGATGCTGCCCGGGCTCGCCCCCAGCGTACGCAGAATGGCGATATCCGCCTGCTTGTCGGTCACCGCCATGACCAGCGTCGAGACAATATTGAACGCCGCCACCGCGACAATCAGCGTCAGGATGATGAACATCATGCGTTTTTCGATCTGCACCGCCTGAAAGAAGCTGGTGTGGCTCATGGTCCAGTCGGACAGATAAAAGTCGCCATGCAATACCTTGGCAAGTTCACGCAACACCCAGGGCGCGCGGTCCATATCAGCCAGTTTCACGCGCAAGCCGGAAACCGCATCACCCAGGCGATACAGCTTTTGCGCATCTTCAAGATGAACCAAGGCAAGACCGGAGTCGTACTCGAACATGCCCATCTGGAAGATACCGACCACATTGAACTGCTTGATGCGCGGCATCATGCCGGCCGGGGTGACGATGCCCTGCGGCGCGATTACCGCCACCTTGTCGCCGGGAAACACCCCCAGCGAACGGGCCAGATCGCTGCCCAGCACAATATTGAACTCACCCGGCTTCAGGTTATCCAGCGAACCGCTGCGCATGTGGTTGGCGAATTCGGCCACCTTGACCTCTTCGCTCGGCAACAGACCACGAACCACCGCGCCTTTGGTTTCGCTGCCTTGCACCAGCAAAGCCTGGCCCATGACAAACGGCGCCATGCCACGCACTTCGGGATGCTTTTGGACTTGGCTGGCCAGATCAGGCCAATCATGAAGCTTGCCGCCACCGCCACTGATTTCCATATGCGATGCGACGCCCAGAATGCGGCCGCGCAATTCATCCTGGAACCCGTTCATTACCGAAAGCACCACGATCAATGCCATCACCCCGAGGGCGATGCCGCCCATCGAAGTCATCGAAATAAACGAGATGAAATGATTTCGGCGTTTCGCGCGGGTGTAGCGCAGGCCGATGAGAAGTTCGTAGGGCAGCATGGGGGCGCAAGTTTGCCACAGACCGTGGCAACCGGCCCCTGCTTCAGAGGGCCAAGCGGTGGATCAATTCAAACGGAGTGCGCCCACCGCGTTCTGCGCTGCGGAACAGCCACAGGCCGCGGCACGATCTTGAATCATCGCAAAATGCTCCGCCAGATAGGCTTCACGCTCAGAACCCAGCGGCAATCGGGCAAGCAAATCATAGTGTTGGCGGCATTCTGCTGCCGTCAAAGTAGCATGACAGGGAATTTCCAAGGCCTTGTTCCATTCCGATTCTTCGGAAGCAAAAGCGAAACTGGAAAAGACCATACCGAACAGCAAAACAATGATCGCGGGTTTCATTTTTAGGGCCTCCTTGGTTAAACAGCTTTAGTTGATCATATCAGTCAACTATTGCAATTCAACACCAAGATGAACAGGGGCATTCCCGGCTTCCGCTTTCCCCGACAACCCCATTCACTCTCCCAGCAAATGCGCCGCCACTTGCCGTCGATGCGCCGCGCGCCGATGTTCAAACAAGTAAATGCCCTGCCAGGTTCCCAGCAGCATGCGTCCGGCCTGAAACGGAATCGAAAGCTGGGTTTGGGTCAACACGGCCCGAATATGCGCCGGCATGTCATCCGGGCCTTCCAGCGTATGGCGGTAAATCGGGTCGTTTTCCGGCACCAGGCGGGCAAGAAAACGCAGCAGATCGGCTTGCACATCCGGGTCGGCGTTCTCCTGCACGACCAGGCTGGCCGAGGTATGCCGCACAAATAGCGTCAACAAACCGTCGCGCATGCCGCTTGCGGCCAGCCAGCGCGCCACCTCGGCGGTGAAGTCATACAGGCCCTGGCCGTGACAGGATATTTCGAAAATATGGTGAAGTTGTCGCATGCAGGCATTTTATCGCGACGGATAATCAGCCCCATGAAAAGCATGCACTTGCTCCTCGCCCTACCCGCCCGCCCGGACCAGATCATTCAATGCGCACGCCACGCCGCCCCCAGCCTGATCAAGTTCCTGCAACGCGGCCAGGCTGCCCCGCATGAACCGAGCCTTGCCGGAACCCTTTGCCAGGCCTGCGGCATCAAGCAACACCAGGACTGGCCGCTGGCACCCATCTGCGCCGCTGCCGAAGGCATCCGTTCTTCTGTCGGCACTCCTTCCTGTTATTGGCTCCGGCTCGACCCGGTGCACCTCGAAGTGGTCATGGGCGGCTTGATCCTGAGACCGCCCGCCAGCCTGCAACTTAGTCAGGATGAAGCACGCCGTCTGATCGACGACATCAATCTGCACTGGCAGCCGGAAGGCATGAAAATCCAGGCCAGCCACCCGACGCGCTGGTATTTGTGTCTACCTGAACGACCCAATCTGCACACCACGCCGCTCGATCAGATGGGAGGCGAATATCTGACGCCGCACCTGCCACGCGGTACTGACGCCCGCCAGTTCATGCAGCGGATCAATGAGGTGCAGATGCTGCTGCATTCCCACCCGGTCAATCTTGCGCGCGAAAAAGAAGGCCGACCGGCGGTGAATGGTCTTTGGCCTTGGGGCGGCGGCTTCATGCCGAAGCTCACCCCAAAATTCGACCTATTCGCTTCGGATATTTTTGAAATCCAGGCACTGGCGCACCAGACAGGCCAGCCATTCATTCCAACCCCGAAAACGTTATCCGAGCTTCCTGCCAGCCAGCACGCCCTGGTCGCGTTGACCCAACCGGAAGCGGATTGGGATGGCGACCTGGCCACTCGTCTGACGCAACTGGAAAAAACCTGGTTTCAACCCCTCATGCAGCAACTGACCTGGGGCCGAATCAGGCAAATCCGACTCGACCTGATTGGACACCAGGCAGTGAAGCTAAGTCCCGCAATGGCGTGGCGCTTCTGGCGTTAAGAACAGTTGGGCAAGATTCACCGCTCAGCCCCCGTAGATCGGCATTCCCATGCCGACAATCCCCAACCGCCGAAGGCGCAAACTTCAACCTGAACCGCCGCGCGCATGAGAGTCGACTCTTTCGCCGTCAAAGCTGGATGTTCTTCTCAAGCAGCCTGTTTCACAGGTTGAAAGCTCAACGACATAAGCGACTGCCCCGGCACGGCCGCAAATGCATAAGCGCGCCCCTCAAAATCCGCAAACTCCACCTCGCAGACATCCTCTTGCCACACCTCCACGACTGTTCCCACCTGGCCTCTCACCAAGCCAAGTTCTGGAATATCCTCAGTTAGCGCTACCACTTCATGTTGATGCATGTTCTTCTCCATCACAGTACGAAACACGACGTCAGCCTTGGCATCACTTCATCGCGTTTGATTATCCACGCCGTACGCACTGAGGCAGGCCTGCCTTCCTTCACCACGACAAAATCCACTATGTAGCGCCGACCGTAAGGGCTGACTAATTGCTCCTGGGCTTCACAAGTGGCAACAGCTTCAAGAATTCGATCATGTAACCATGTTGCATCCATTTGCCCGACACCCAACGCTGACATAAATACCCGTGCCTTATGACGTCCCTCTTCGTGCCTCGGATTGAGGCAGTATTCAGTCAACTTCCTGAGATCAACTACAGCCAAATGGCTATTCGGCAGCTTCATCCAATCACTCCATTTCGGTAGAACTGGCTTGTATCGATAATCTCGAACCCCAGCTTAGCAAATGGCAGGTGAAGCAGATCACATCGGTAGCGCCCTCAGCCATCAGCAATTCCGCCGCCTGAAGATCATGGCCCGCCTTGGTGAACAAAACCTGGGCAACTGCAAACGACCTACTTTTCATAAAGTACCCGGCCCTCTTTCATGCAGCGCCAGACGACATGGTTAACAACGTCCCCCCACTCAGCCACTTCATCCGGGGTGACCCACAAAATATCCTTGGGAACGCCCAACCCACGCAGCGCACGATAAAGCGGCAGCGTGCGCAAATGCCTTGCCTGATCTGAAGGCTTAATCACCAGCAAATCCACATCGCTATCCTCGCGCGCATCGCCACGCGCCCGGCTTCCGAACAACATCAATTTGTCCGGTTTGGCCACCTCAACAATCCGCTTGACGATATCCGCCAAATCATCATTTGTGATTTGTGTCATTTCCACTCCTAGGCAACCTTGTATTTGCCTCTTGCAGTTTCAAAACCGCCGCGGCCGACTGATACACAGGATGCGCCAAGGATACAGATGGTGCGTTGTTTCATGCGTAAACCTCCGCATCCGCCGTGTTGTAAAGCGTCGGCATACAGCTCGACGAACATCGCCCAATACAATCTGAAAAAATGCAGGGTTTTCAGCTACCAGACGAAGTAACTCTTCGATTTCATGAAGAAACGAAGCGCCCAATCCAGGGCGTTCGCGTTCATACCAATCGGCAGCAGCATCAAATTCTTGCCTGGCAGCCTTACGAAAAACCAGCGATAGGCTCAACGCCGCCAACGTTTGGCCGCCTCAGCCTTGATGCTCTCCCAAGGAACCACGTCATCCGGGGATGCGTCGTCTTCCGCAACACGTTGCTCAAGCAAGCCAAACTCTGCGGGTATCGAGGAAGGCAGCCCTGCATCCACAGCCACGGTGTCCCAAATTTCCTGAACCAACGCAATCCGTTGCTCCAAGGGCATACGTTCAATACCCAGATCGTGCATGGCTTGTCCCATATCTCACTCCAAACCAAGTGTTATCAATAGCTTTAGAGAATAACGCGCATCCATAAATCAATCCGTCCGCAGCATATCGGCCAACTCATCTTCAGACAAAACCACATCAGGTTCACGAGGATGGAAGGTGATCTTCTGCGCTGGCACCGAGCCTTTGATGACGTCCCTCAAACCCTTCAGCCGATACAGCGCGCAGAACACCGCCGTGTTGTAACCCACCCGCGTAGCCAGGTGCTTCTTGATCTCCGGATGAACCGCCACCAGATGATTGCCCAGCCAGCAGCCCGCCCAATCGTTCAACCAGAACCACAGCTTGGCCACGCCACCCCACTACAGCCTGCGCCACGCCACGCCAACCTCATCGATGACGATGATC
>JAIFLB010000161.1 GCA_020049245.1 Betaproteobacteria bacterium
TCAACTGGAAAAAGTGTTCGTACCAACTGGGTATCTTCCAATACGGTTCCGGTGGGTTTATGGGGTGGGGCGAGAACGCGGCCAGGGTGGCCAGCAAGGCCCGATCGTGAGCATCCGCCTCGGCCGCATCGCCAGCCGGCATGAAGATGCGCGTAAGCAGTTGCATCGGGGGGTAGTCCACCTCGGCCGTGCCGGATTCATCGCGTACTTCGTAGCCGGCCGGGTCGAGTTCCGCCCGCAGCCGTGCGACGCCCTCCTGCACCGCCTGCCGAAAGCGCGCCTGTTCCTCGTCGGACCAGCGTGCAGGGCCACCGGGATTGTCCCAGTCCAGGGATGTGTCGTACCAGGCCATCAGGTAGTGCAGCCAGCGCCGGGTGTTGGTCGACAAGGGCAGATCGGCGGCGTCGATGTCGTAGCCGTGGCGTTCTTCGGTCGCATCGTCGCCGGCCCACAGGCAGACGTTGCTGCCAGCGTCGAAAAAGAAGCGGATGCTGCCGGTGAACTGGTTAGCCGCCATGGCGGAACTCCTTCTTGTATTTGCCCAGGATGTGCAGGCAGAACAGGGCCGCTGCAACGATGCCGTAGACGGGAACGGCTACATCCTGCAGCTCGCCGGATACCAGGCCATCCATGGCGGCGAACGGATTGATCAGGCCAATGGGCAGGACGATCACAATCAACCAGAGCAATATCACGGCCACTTTGCGAGCAAGTGGATGCATCTGCCACAAACCCCAGGCTAGCGGCGCCCAAAGCAACAGGCTGATGAATAGAGGCAGCAACCTGCCGGAAAATGCCATTTGTATGGCTGAAATGATCAGCAACAGGCAACCGCTGATCAGCAAGAACAGCACGAAGCGCAAAAGGGGAGATTTCACTTCGGGCAACATTACTCTGTGGTTCGGAAAGATTCGGGTTCTGGCACGCGGGAGTTTCGCTGTTGAGCAACAAGCCATGCAAGATTATCAGCTGGCTACCCCGGCTTTCCGGCACCGAAGCAGTGGCTGCAGGGTGAGGGAACGGATGTCTTTGGCGGTCCGGCAGGGTACTGAGTTCGTTGAACGTTTCGCTCTTTCTTGTACGCGATGAAATCAGCATGTGTTCATACGCTTCCCTCTCAGTTCCAGAAAGTTCAAAATATTCAAAAGTTTGTGCTCAGAAGATTTGCCGGGAGTAAGCCATGCCACTGATGCAGAGATTGTTATCGTTGATTGGCCCGAGTGCAAAGGGGCTGACTCAGCGCGGCGATCAATTGACGCGGCCACCCGAGCGCAGAAAGAACCGGCGGATGAATGCGCGCCAGGGCACCCGGGTTCTGATTATTGATGACTGTTCAATTGCGCAGGTCGAGTTGGGGAAATTATTTGCTTCTGCCGGATTTTCGGTTTCTCAGACGGAAGAATCGGAACGTGGTTTGTCCATGGCATGTTTTGAGTACCCTGAACTGGTTGTGCTTGATGTTGGCATGCCCGGCATGAATGGTTTTGAAGTCCTCAAGCGTATGCGGCGAGACCCTCTGGCGCGCCGAATTCCGGTGATCTTAATCAGTGGCAATCCGCGCGTTGCCGAACATGTTCGGAAAGTGAAGTTGGATTTGGATGGTTTTTTAAAGAAACCTTTCACTCGCCAGGCGATTTTCAAACTGATCGAAAACATGCTGGATGAAAACAAGGTGCCGCGCAGGGCGAACGAACGTCGACACTTCAATTCGCCGACCCTGTTGAAATCGATTCGACAGCATTTGATCCGCCAATAAACTTACTTTTTGAACGGACGAAGCAACCTCAATCCAGCCGCAATGCCATCAGCGCAGCCACATCGACACGCGCTTTCAGCCTTGCACAGAGCAGATATAACCCGGCCAGTTTGCGGTGCAGAAAGATCAGATCCGCCGGCGGCGGACGCCAGTGGCCTTGATCGAAACCCAACGCATAGGCTGAATCGCGCAATCGCAGCGTCAGGTCGGCATTGCCGAAATCGTAAGCGCCAACCTGGCGAGCCGGTTCGCCTACCAGCATGAACAGTTCGACGATCGCCTGCCGCCGTCCGGCGGAATCACTTTCCAGCAGATAGCCTGCCGCCAGCGCGGCAGCCTCCAGTTTTTTTGCATCGGCAGCGCGTGCGGCGGCCATCAGTTGCCGCACCTGGGCCATGCGTTCGGTTGAATAGAGGCGCGTCGCACCGAAATCAAGCAGGCCGATACGGCCAGATTCCGGATCAAAACGATAATTGGCGAAGTTGGGATCTGTCTGCACCATGCCGAACTGCATGAATTCACGCAACAGCAGATCGATCAAACGGGTGGCGACGTGGTCGCGCAATGCTTGCGGTGCGCCAACCAGCGATTCCACCGGGTCGCCCGGCACAAAACTCATGCAGAGCACGTCGGAAGTGGTCAGTTCGTCAATCACATCGGGCAGCAGCCAATCCGCTTCGTGGCCGAGCAACTCGCGAAACCGGGCAATGTGTTCAGCCTCCAGCGCGTAGTCGGCTTCCTGGTTCAATTGCTGTTTGGCCTCGTCCAGCAGCGCGTCCATGTTCGCTTCCGCCGGCAGCAACGGCAGCAGACGAAGCAGGGCGGCGACATTGTCGACATCGCTATCGATGCTGCGGCGAATGCCGGGATACTGCACCTTGATCGCCAGGCGGCGGCCATCCTTGAGTTGCGCGGCGTGAACCTGTCCAATTGAAGCGGCGGCAATCGGAGTGAAGTTGAACCTTTCGAAGCGAGCCTCCCAGCCTTCGCCCCATTGCGTTTCCAGCACCTCCGCCAATTGGCCAAGTGGCATGAAGTGGGCATCTTCGCGCAGCCGCGCCAGGATGTCGGTGAACTCCGGCGGCAGCAGTTCGCCCGCTTCCATCGACAACAACTGACCCACTTTCATCGAAGCACCGCGCAAGCGCGCCAGTTTGTCGGTCAGGCGCGCGGCGTTGGCCGGTGTCAGCAGCATGTCTCGCATCTGCGGCAACTCGCCGCGTGATGCCCGTCTGGCGCCTTCCGCCAGCATGCCGCCCGCCAGGCCAACGGCAAGACTGCCCAGATGCAGCAGGCGGCTGCCGCGATTGGCGGGAACGCGGGAGATGGAGCGAGGCGGCTCGGCCGGCGAGTCAGTCAAGCGCTATCTCAGTTTGGATTGAGGTTCAGGTCGATGTTCAGATCTTCATTGCCGGGCAGGGCGCACAAGACTTCTACCAGCGTTTTCAGCGCACGTTCTTCGCCGCCCAGGTTGACCTGGACAAAATCGTCTTCCGGCATCGGTGCACCTGCCGACATCGGAATCGCCGAAGCGCGTCCGAGACCGGCCATGTGGCCGCCATCAGTCACCAGATAATAGCTGCGATAGCGCTGAACACCGTCGGCTGTCATGCCGGTCATTTTCAAGGTCATCATTTCCATTACGCTCTCCATGGGTTGAAATCATCTTGGCGACGATTTTATGTCATGGACAATCATTAGACATTTAAATTCATGCGACGATTGCGCCAACCATTCGTGAGGCTGAAATGGGGAATAACGATTTCAATTCTTCAGGCGCCGTTGTCTGGAGCAAGGAAACAGTCTGTAACAATTCCTTACAGTAGCGAAACGGCGCAGGAACAGCCGCCGCCTAATCTGGAATCGTTGTCTAACCCAAGGAGTCCAGATCATGAAAACCTCACGCTTCGCAAGCATTCTGCTGCTGTCCGGTTTCACCGCTTTCGCTAATGTAACCTCCGCCTCGGACGAACTGGCCGGTGCGCTGATCGGCGCCGGTACGGGCGCGGTCATTGGCAACGCCATCGACCGCCATGATGGCGCCATCGTTGGAGGAATCCTCGGCGCGGTGATCGGTGTGGCGATTGCCGACGATAACGATGATCGTCGCCCGGTGCATGTGCAACATGGTTACTCACAGCCTCATTACCGCCCGGCACCGGTGGTGATTCATCAACCGCCCCGCGTGCGGTATGTGACGCAACCCGTTTATGTGAAACAACCCGTATTTGTGACGCAACACCATTATGTAAAAACCTATCCGGCGCCGTACTACTGGAAACATGATCGATTCGACCGCCGTGACCATCGCTGGGATCGTGATCATGATCGCCGTCATGATGGTCGACATGGTCGCGATGGTCGTGATGGTCGCGATTGATATTGGCAACAGGAATCGCAGTTAAAAATCCCACCAATAGCACGCGCAGAAACGACAAAGCCGGGCAAGCCCGGCTTTGTCGTTTGCGGCAACCCGATCAATCTTCGGTTGATAGACCCGCTGTGCTGTTGAAACCGGAGTCGACGTAGGTGATTTCGCCGGTGATGCCGGAGGCCAGGTCGGAGAGCAGGAAGGCGGCGGTGTTGCCGACTTCTTCGATGGTGACGTTGCGGCGCAGCGGGGAGTGTTTTTCGCCCCAGGCCAGCAGTTTGTTGAAGTCGGCGATACCGGATGCGGCGAGCGTTTTGATCGGGCCGGCGGAGAGGCCGTTGACCCGGATGCCCTTCGGGCCGACGCTGGATGCCAGGTAATAGACGCTGGCTTCGAGGCTGGCCTTGGCCAGACCCATGACGTTGTAGTGCGGCACCGAGCGCACCGCGCCGAGATAGCTCATGGTCAGCATGGCGGCATTGCGGCCTTGCATCATCGGCAGGCCGGCTTTGGCCAGCGCGGTAAACGAATAGCTGGAAATGTCGTGCGCAACGCGGAAATTTTCGCGGGTGACGAAGTCGAGATAATTGCCATCGAGCGCTTCTTTCGGCACGTAGGCGATGGAATGCACGAGTCCGTCGAGGCCGTCCCAATGTTGGCCGAGGCTGGCGAACAGGGCATCGATTTCCTCGTCGCTGCTGACGTCACAGGGGAAGAGCAGCGGGGTGTCGCCGCTGAATTCTTTGATCAGGCCGAGGACGCGGTCCTTGACCTTGTCGCCTTGGTAGGTAAACGCCAGTTCGGCGCCTTCACGATGACAGCATTTGGCGACGCCATAGGCAATCGATCGGTTGCTGAGCAAACCGGTGATGAGAATCTTCTTGCCTGCGAGAAAGCCCATGTTATGCACCCTGATAATTTGAAACGCGCGAATTATACCCACGCGGCTGCATCCGACTAATCATGGCGCTACCATGACGCGCTTTATCAAGTGAATTGCTGGAGAACATCGCATGAGTGCAAAGATTATCGCTGTCGTGAACCAGAAGGGCGGCGCCGGCAAGACCACCTTGACGATGCTGCTGGCCGGCAGTCTGGCGGATCGTGGCAAGCGAGTATTGGTGGCCGATGCCGATGCGCAGAATACCGCCGTGCATTGGTCCAGCATGGGCGCCAGTGCGGGGATTGCCTTTCCGGCTGAAGTGGAAGATGTATCCGGCGAAGAAAACAAGTTGCACAAGGCGTTACGCAAGCGCGCCGATGATTTTGATTACATCGTCATCGATAGTCCGCCGGCAGCAACCGCGCCGGTCACAGCAAGTGCTTTGCGCGCGGCGCATCTGGCGCTGGTACCGGTGATTCCTTCGCCGCTGGATCTTTGGGCGTCGGTGCGGATTCGCGAGGCGATCATTCTGGCGCGCCACAAGAATCCGGACCTGGAGGCGCGTTTGGTGGTGAATCAGATGCAGCCGAATACCGTGTTGGCACGCGAGGTGCTGGGCATGTTGCCGGAGTTCGGCATTCCGATGCTGGCGGCCAGTCTGAAGAGCCGCACGGCTTATCGGCAATGCGCCGCGCTGGGTGGCAGTATTTTGTCGCTGGGCAACCGGGCGGCTTTGGCGGTGATGGAAGTGGATGCATTGCGGCGGGAAATCGAAGGCTTGCTGCGTGGACGCTGAAAGCAGACGAAATGACGACAACAACACTTGATTTCCTGCGCCACGGCGAACCCGTTGGCGGCAAAAAATATCGCGGCCAGACGGATGATCCACTGTCTGAAAAGGGCTGGGCGCAGATGCGCGCGGCGACCGCCGATGTGCAACCCTGGACCGCGCTGGTCAGTTCACCATTGAGCCGCTGCCGGGCTTTCGCCGACTGGATTTCGGAAAGCCTGGCGTTGCCGGTGCAACTTGATCCGCGTCTGGCGGAAGTCCGATTTGGCGTCTGGGAAGGCCAGACTGCCGAGCAACTGAAGCAGCATGATCCGGACTGCATCTTCAATTTCAAGCGCGATCCGGTGGCCAATCGACCGCAGGGCGCGGAACCGCTGGTGGATTTCCATGCCCGGGTCGCGGCCGCTTACGATGACATTCTGCTGCGTCATGCCGGCCAGCATGTGCTGGTGGTGGCGCATGCCGGGGTGATTCGGATGGCGATCTGTCATGCACTCGGCCTGCCGTTCGAGCAGGCTTATCGAATCAATGTCGGTTCCGCCGGCATGGCCCGCTTCAAGATCGAACAGCGAGCCGGCGAGCGATTTGATTCCTTGATGTGGTTGAGCAAAGGTGGGTAGGAAGGTTTAACCGCTTGATGTCCTTCGACGCTGCTCGGGGGAGCGGGACTCATGGTTAATTCGTGCCGAAACAATAGGCTGCTGCAAAGAACACCCTGGCTCGAAGTCTCAACGCGAATACAGCACGTGTCGATCGGCGTTGATGCGCCGATGGACCAAGCCTTGTGCTTCCATGCGGGTCAACGCCAGTTGCACGCTGCGTGAGTCGGCGCACCATCCGTTCGGCAGCCACCATTTGGCGATGCCTTCCACGGTGTCGGTGGCATCCGGATGGCTATCCAGGTAGCGGAGGATGGCATCGACAATTTCTGTGAGGTGTTCATCCTGCGGTTGCATGCCACCACTCCTCGACGACGCGATGCGTGGCCTTACGCAACTGGCATGCCAAGTCAGAAAAAGCCGAGTTTCCTTTCAGATCAGCAGGTTGCGCGTCAGTAACAGGGCTTGGGTGGGGTGTGCCAGACCCAGTCGGATTCTTCGGCACGAATGAGCGGGTCTGGACAGACCCAGTTTCATGCGATGGATCAGGCGCCGCGAAAGACGGCCGGTTCGATGCAGTACTTCTTCAGCAACTTGCCCAGCGCGCGTCTCTCCTTGCCGGCCAGACGGGCGGCGTGCGAGACGTTGCCGGCGCTTTCGCGCATCAGGCGGATCAGATGGTTGCGCTCAAAGGCCTGCAATGTGGCCTGTTTGGCTTCGTTGAAATTGAGCGTGCTGGTTTGCGTCAGCAACAAATCCTGGCGGCGATCCATCTTTTTGCGGCGTTCCGAGTCCGGCTGCGGGTCTCGGATCAGGACATTGGGGCCGTCGCACATCAGGAATTCGCGCTGGATGCGGTTCTGCAATTCCCTCACATTGCCCAGCCAGGGCTGGCGGTTGAGCCAGAGCAGGGTTTCGGGATGCAGATCGAGCCGGGTCATGTTGTAACGGCAGGCGGCTTCAGCGATGAAATGGCGTGCCAGCAGGGCGACGTCATCGCCGCGGTCGCGCAGCGGCGGCACCACCAGTTCCATGACGTTGAGACGGTAGTGCAGGTCGGCGCGGAATCGATCCTGTTTGACCAGAGACGGCAGGTCGTCGTTGCTGGCGGCGAGGATGCGGACATCGGCCGCTTCCATCCGGTTGCCGCCCAGGGGCCGGTAGTGGCCATCCTGCAGAAAGCGCAACAGGCTGACCTGGGCTTTCGGCGACAGCGCATCGACTTCGTCGAGAAACAGCGTGCCGCCTTCGGCCTGGGCAATCAGCCCGGTCTGGCTGTCGCGGGCATCGGTGTAGGCGCCTTTGGCATGACCGAATAGTTCGTTTTCGATCAGATGGTCGGGCAGGGCGCCGCAATTCACCGGGATGAACGGTTTGTTGCTGCGCTTGCCCTGATAGTGGATGGCGCGGGCGGCGAGTTCCTTGCCGCTACCGGTTTCGCCGGTGATAAGCACGGTGGCGTCATAACCCGCGATCTTGGCGATCGCCGCCAGCATGTCCAGAAAAACGCCCGATTCGCCAATCAATCCATTCAGTTGCGACTGTCTCGCCATCTTGTATTCCCTCCTGAACCGGCAGCATTGTCGAGTGCAATGCACTGCCTTTGCGCACTGCCTTTGCGCTGTTGTACCTATACCCTAGCAAATTCAATGGGTATCAGCCAGTCAGGCGCTGGCTTACACAAGAAGCTGAAGGCGGCAGTTGGCCGTGTTGTAGGAGCGTCCGCTTGCGGCGCGAGCATTGTGGGATCGGTCGCGCAAGCTGAGCCTCCTACAATCAGGCCGCTTTCATATTGAGCGCTCCCTGCCACGCATCGCCCAGACGATTCACGCCGCTGAGCAAGGCCTTGATCGAGGCGGTGACGATGTTGCCGTCGATGCCGACGCCATAGTGTTCGGCGCCGCCAGCGGCCGGGGCCAGTTCGATGAAGGCGCAGGCTTGCGCGTCGCCGGCGTGTTCGCTGGCATGCACCGAACGCTCTTCGTAACTGCGCACCTGCACGTCGATGCCGGCGCCTTGCAAGGCGTGCACGGCGGCGTCGATCGGGCCGTTGCCTTCGCCGCTGAGCAGGTGCGTGACGTCGTCGACTTCGATGG
>JAIFLB010000039.1 GCA_020049245.1 Betaproteobacteria bacterium
CCGACGCCGACATCGAGATGTTCTTCGCCACCGACTGGGAGGTGCACTACAACTCCAGCCGCACCGGCGTGCGCCTGATCGGCCCGAAGCCCGAATGGGCGAGGCGCGACGGCGGCGAAGCCGGCCTGCATCCGTCCAACATCCACGACAACGCCTATGCCATCGGCGCGGTCGATTTCACCGGCGACATGCCGGTCATCCTCGGTCCGGACGGCCCCAGCCTGGGCGGCTTCGTCTGTCCGGCGACCATCGTGCAGGCGGAGTTGTGGAAGATGGGCCAGTTGCGCCCGGGCGATACCGTGCGCTTCGAGCGCCTGTCGCAGGCCGAAGCGGAACGGCTGGAAACCGCGCAGGACGCGGCCATCGCAGGCACGAACTGTATGAGCGAGCTTGCTCGCGATCCACGGTCGGCTATCGCGAGCAAGCTCGCTCCTACATATCTCGCCCAACCCATCCTGCACCGCACGCCTCTCACCGATAACCCGGTCGAAGTCGTCTACCGCCGCGCCGGCGACAAATATTTGCTGGTCGAATACGGGCCGCTGGTGCTCGACCTGAACCTGCGTTTCCGCGTGCATGCGCTGATGACCCGGCTGGAGGACGACGCCATTGCCGACACCATTCCCGGCATCCTCGACCTGACGCCCGGCATCCGCTCGCTGCAGGTGCATTACGACTCGCGCGTATTGCCGCTGAACACCTTGATGGACCTGCTGCTGGCGGTGGAGCGGCAATTGCCGGCCATCGAGGACATGGAAGTGCCGACCCGCATCGTGCATCTGCCGCTGTCCTGGGACGACGCCGCGACCCGGCTGGCGATCGACAAGGATGCGCCCTGGTGCCCGTCGAATATCGAATTCATCCGCCGCATCAACGACCTGGCCTCCATCGACGAGGTGAAGCGCATCGTGTTCGAGGCGAGCTATCTGGTCATGGGCCTGGGCGACGTCTATCTCGGCGCGCCGGTAGCGACGCCGGTCGATCCACGGCATCGGCTGGTCACTACCAAATACAACCCGGCGCGCACCTGGACGCCGGAAAACGCGGTCGGCATTGGCGGCGCCTACATGTGCGTCTACGGCATGGAAGGCCCCGGCGGCTACCAGTTCGTCGGTCGCACCCTGCAGATGTGGAACCGCTGGCGGGATGAACGACAGGGCGCCGCGCAGTTCACAGCCGGCAAACCCTGGCTGCTGCGCTTCTTCGACCAGATCCGCTTCTACCCGGTCAGCGCCGAGGAATTGCTGCAAATCCGCGAGGACTTCCCGCTCGGCCGTTACAAACTACGCATTGAGGAAACCACCTTCCGGCTGGCCGACTACAACAGATTCCTGGCCGACAACGCCGATTCCATCACCGCCTTCAAGACGCAGCAGCAAGCCGCGTTCGAAGCCGAACGCGAACGCTGGAAAGCCGCCGGCCAGGCCGACTACGCCACCGACGCCAATGTCGCCGAAGCCGCCACCGACAGCGAACTCGACCTGCCCGAACACGGCCGCGCCATCGCCAGCCACGTCGCCGGCAATGTCTGGAAAGTCATGGCGACGGACGGCGACAAGGTCAAGGCCGGCGATGCGTTGGTCATCGTCGAGTCGATGAAGATGGAATTCAGCGTCGCCGCGCCCTGCGACGGCACGGTTTACAAGGTGTTCTGCCGCGAAGGCGGCCAGGTCAGCGCCGGGCAGGATCTGCTGGTGCTGGTGGCAGAGTAAACGCTGAGGCCGGATTTGCCGCTACCATCGCCACCACGGAAATAAACATCAGCGAGGAGATCAACGTGGCCGAGGTCAAACTGAGTGCTAAGGACGTTTACACCGGTTTGCGCGAGCGGATTCTGAATTTCGAGATCTACCCCGGCAGCCGGGTGACCGAGACCGAGCTCGCCGAGTATTTTGGCGTCAGCCGCACCCCCATCCGCAGCGCGCTGCAACGGCTCGAAGCCGAAGGCTATCTGACGGTGATGCCGAAACAAGGCTGCTTTATCCGCAACCTGGAAATCGAAGACCTGAGAAAGTATTACCAGGTGCGGATGAGCCTGGAGCATTTATCCCTGCAACTGGCCTGCACCTATATTAGCGATGCCGCACTGAACGAACTGGCTGCGGCCTGGGACCCGGCCAATCAGGCTGAACGCAGCGACGATCCGGAAGAGATGGAGGCCCGCGATGAATCGTTTCATCTCGCCTTGGCCGAAGGTGGCGGCAATCTGGTGTTGCATGACTACCTGGCCGATGTGAACCGGCATCTGCGCATCGTCAGGCGTCTCGGCTTCATGATGGCAGAGCGTATCGACCAGACCTATGCCGATCACTTCCTGATTTGCCAAAGCCTCTTGAAGCGGGATTTGCCGCAAGCTCAGAACCTGATGCGCGACCACATTACGCACAATGAGCAATTCGTCAAAACGATTACCTTGACGCAGCTCGGCATACACAGGAAGCGCGGCAATCAGCTGGTCAAGAAAACCTGATGCGCGATGAGTCACGCACCACCCGTAGGCATTAAATGCGCGCTATGCACTGTTTGACAGCATAAGTAGCGTCGCAGCCAGAGCCTGGCGAGGCTCCACATCCCTTTCGCACACCATTGATTTAAATAATTTTTTTGTCATTGCGGGTTGGTAGAGGCCAACTTGCCACAACTGGCATGATGCATGCTTTGTTGTATACATCGATGTGCGCTTGACGTGATCGTGACCAAAACACCCCGCCCGACTCAACCTCTTCTGGAGAACTTCATGCGAAACAGTTCCACATTTACCCCCGGGAATCAGCGCAAGGATGGCTGGAACGGCGTCAGCCGCGTTCTGGCTTTGGCCTTGCTCGCCACGGCCGGCACCACCAGCCAGGCATCCGAATGGAGTACGACCAACGTCCAACTGCTCCATGGTGATGGCTATGAACTGGGCGATAACTCAATGGCGATCATGACGCTGGAGCATGCCAACGGCTGGAAATACGGTGACAACTTCTTCTTCGTCGACGTCAGCAATCCGACCGCCAAAGGTACCGGCTACTACGCCGAATTCTCGCCGCGTCTGAGTCTGGGCAAGATCACCGGCAAGGCCATGAAGTTCGGCATCGTCAAGGACGTACTGCTGTCCGGCACACAGGAAATGGGCGAGGACTTGCGCGCCACCCTGCTCGGCGTCGGTCTGGCACTGGACCTGCCCAAGTTCGCATTCGCCGACTTCAACCTGTACTACCGAGAAAGCACCCGCGACTGGCTTGCCAATCAGACCGACGGTGGCGCGCAGATCACCATCGACTGGCTGCTGCCGTTCAGTGTGGGCACGCAGAAAATGGCTTTCGAGGGCTTCGCCGACTACGCCTGGGGTGAAAAAGGCGGCAGCGCGCCAAAAGCCGACAACCTGGTGGCCGGTCCGCGTCTGCTGATCGATGCCGGCAACTGGTTCGGCGCGCCGGGTGCGGTGCAAATCGGCGTGGAATACCAGATCTGGCGCAACAAGTTCGGCGTCAAAGGATTCGATGAGGACATTCCGCAAGTCATGATCAAGTGGACGATGTGAGGCCCAACATGAAAATCCCAAAATTGGAAATGAAGCAGGTTTGTGCAATTGACCAAAGCCGGCGCGGCACGCTCAAGAGTCTGGCCGGTCTCGGCCTGGGAGCATTGGCTGGAAGTTTCGGCATCGGCAACGCCGAGGCGGCAAGCAAAGTGACGATGGGTTTCCTCTACGTCGGCCCGCGTGACGACTACGGCTACAACCAGGCGCATTTCGAAGGCAAATCAGCCATCGCCAAACAATCCTGGATCAAGGCGGTGGATCAGGAGAACGTGCCGGAAACCATCGCCGTGCAGAAAGCCATGGAAAGCATGATCAATCTAGATGGCGCACAGGTGATCTTCCCGACCTCGTTCGGCTACTTCGACCCGCACATTCTGAAGATCGCACCCAAGTATCCCGAGGTGATGTTCCTGCATTGCGGCGGTCTTTATGACGCGAAGAAGCATCCAAAGAACGTCGGCAGCTACTTCGGTTACATCGACGAAGCCGTCTATATCTCCGGCATCGTTGCCGGCCACACCAGCAAAACCGGCAAACTGGGCTACATCGCGGCCATCCCGATTCCGCAGGTACTGCGCAACATCAACAACTTCACAATGGCAGCGCGCAGCGTCAATCCGAAGATCACCGTACAAGTGGTGTTCACCGGCGGCTGGGCGAATCCGGTGAAGGAAGCGGAATCCGCCAACAGCCTGATCGATCAAGGCGTGGATGTGCTGACCTGCCACGTCGACAGCCCCAAAGTCGTGGTGGAAACGGCGGAAAAACGCGGCGTCTTTTCCTGCGGCTATCACGCCGACCAGTCGAAGCTGGCGCCGAAGGGTTTCCTCACCGGTGCGGAATGGAACTGGAGCAAGATCTATCTCGACTACGCCACGATGATCGCCAAGAAGCAGAAGATCCCCAATCTGATTCGCGGCGGTTTCAAGGAAGGGCTGGTCAAGAGTTCGCCCTACGGCAAGGCGGTCAGCGCCAAGGCCAAGGCGCATGCCGACAAGGTGCGCGCCCAGTTCATGAAGGGCAATTTCGTCGTCTATCAGGGGCCGATCAAGGACAACACCGGCAAGGAAGTAATCCCAAAAGGCAAGGGCTACAGCCAGACCGACATCTGGCTGGAAAGCATGGACTGGCTGGTCGAAGGCGTGGTCGGAAAAACCAAGGGTTGAACCATGGCATTCGCCCCGTTCCTGATTCCCCTGACCGCGCTGCTGCTGTCGCTAGCACTGTTCGGGGTATTCGTCAGCCTGGCTGGGGCGGATGCGCTGGCGGTCTACCATTCCATCTATCGCGGCGCGTTCGGCACCTGGTTTTCCTGGCAGAACACGCTGGTCAGCGCCGCGCCATTGATGTTGACTGCGCTGTGCACGGCGTTACCGGCACGGCTGGGTTTGATCGTCATCGGCGGCGAGGGTGCGGTGGTGGTGGGCGGTCTCGCCGCCGCGCTGACCGGGCTGATATTGATCGACACAAACGCCTGGCTGGCGCTGACCGGCATGGCGCTGGCCGCCATGCTGGCGGGTGGCTTGCTGATCGGCCTGGTCGGCTGGCTGCGACACAGCCGCAACGTCAACGAAACCATCAGTTCGTTGCTGTTCAACTACATCAGCATTGCCATTCTTAGTTTCCTGGTCATCGGCATGCTGCGTGACCCGGAAACACTGAACAAACCTTCCACGCACCACATCGGCGAAACCCACATGCTGGGCGCACTCGGCGAAACATCGATTCATTGGGGGTTCGCTTATGGCGTCATTGCCTGCGTGATCCTGTGGTTGCTGTTCAAGCGCACGACGTTCGGCTTCGCGGTCGACATGATCGGCGGCAACGTGCGCGCCGCGCGACTGTCCGGCCTGTCGGTGGGACGCAATATTTTCCTGGTCTGCCTGATGGGTGGCGCGGCAGCCGGTCTGGCCGGCATGGTGGAAGTGGCGGCGGTGCATGGCCGCGCCAACACCTCGCTGAACGCCGGTTACGGCTACGAAGGCATCCTGATCGCCTTCGCAGCGCGCCACCATCCGCTGGCCATCATTCCAATGGCCATCCTGTTTGGCGGCATCCGCGCCGCCAGCGGACTGATGCAACGCGACCATGACCTGCCTGACGCCACCGGGCTGGTGTTGCAGGGCATGATTTTCATCCTGCTGCTGGCCAGCGAAGCGGTGTTCGCCCGGCTGGCGCTGAACAAGGGGTTCAAGGCATGAGCGGCGAAGAATCCCAATGGCTGACGGTATTGATTGCCGTGCTGGGCGGCGCGATCCGGGTCGGCACACCGTTCCTGTTCGTCAGCCTGGGCGAGTGTCTGACCGAAAAGAGCGGTCGCATCAATCTCGGCCTGGAAGGCAATCTGATCATGGGCGCGATGGCCGGTTACGGTGTCGCCTGGATCACCGGTTCGGCCTGGCTGGGCGTGCTGGCCGCAGGGGCGACCGGCGTCGTGCTCGGTTTCGTGCATGCGTTGCTCTGCCAGCAACCGCGCGTCAACGACATCGCGGTCGGCATCGCGCTGATGATCCTCGGCACCGGCCTGGCGTTCTTCATCGGCAAGCCGCTGATCCAGCCCACGGCCCCGCATCTGCCGGCCCTGCATCTGGGCGCCTGGAGCGATAACCCGGCGTTGCGCGCGGCGCTGGAAATCAATGCCTTGTTCATCGTCGGCGTCTTGCTGGCGCCGGCCATGGCCTGGTTCTTCCGCAGCAGTCGCTGGGGCCTGGCGATCCGCACCGTCGGCGAGAGCGACGACGCGGCACGGGCGATGGGCCTCAACGTCAATCTGGTGCGCATGCTGGCCACCATGGCCGGCGGCTTTCTGGCCGGTGTCGGCGGTGCGTTTCTGTCGCTCTACTACCCCGGCGGCTGGAGCGAAGGACTGTCCAGCGGCCAGGGGCTGATGGCGGTGGCGCTGGTGATCTTCGCGCGCTGGGATCCGATGCGCTGCCTGTATGCGTCGCTGCTGTTCGGTGGCGCCGGTGCACTGGGGCCATCGCTGCAGGCAGTCGGCGTCACCTCCGGCTACTACCTGTTCAACGCAGCACCCTATGTGCTGACCTTGATTCTGATGATCGCCGCCTCGTCCACCAAAGTCCGCTCCGGCATGCCCGGCTCGCTGGCGGCACGCTAACAATCTGAGCAAACCGCGCAAACCGAGCAAACGGAGAAAAACCATGACTGTATTTGTTGCCGCCGATCCTTACCCCTGGCCCTTCGATGGCGATCTGCGGCCGAACAATACCGCGCTGATCATCATCGACATGCAGACCGACTTTTGCGGCATCGGCGGCTATGTCGACCGCATGGGCTATGACCTGTCGCTGACCCGGGCCCCGATCGAACCCATCGGCCGTGTGCTGGCGCAGGCGCGCAGCCTCGGCATGCTGATCATCCACACCCGCGAAGGGCATCGCCCCGATCTGTCCGACCTGCCGGCCAACAAACGCTGGCGCAGTCAGCGCATCGGTGCCGGCATCGGTGATCCGGGTCCGTGCGGACGCATCCTGGTGCGCGGCGAACCGGGCTGGGAAATCATCGCGGAACTGGCGCCGCTGCCGGGCGAACCGATCATCGACAAACCCGGCAAGGGCTCTTTCTACGCCACCGATCTGGAACTGCTGCTACACAAGGCCGGCATCCGCAACCTGCTGATCTGCGGCATCACCACCGATGTCTGCGTGCATACGACGATGCGCAACGCCAACGACATGGGTTTCGAATGCCTGCTGCTGGCTGACTGTTGCGGCGCAACCGACCCCGGCAACCACGCGGCGGCGCTGCATATGGTGAAGATGCAGGGCGGCGTATTCGGCGCAGTGGCCAGTTCCGATCAGTTGCTGGCAGCACTGGCATGAGCACGCTGGCGCTGGAAGCGATCAACGTCAGCAAACGCTTCGGCGACTTGCAGGCGCTGGATCAGGTTTCGCTGCAGCTCAGGAAAGGCAGCATCCACGCGCTGCTCGGCGAAAACGGCGCCGGCAAAAGCACGCTGGTCAAATGCATCGTCGGCTTCTACGTGCCGGATGCGGGCGAAGTGCTGCTCGGCGAACGCCAGCAGGCCATTGCCAATCCGCGCGACGCGCACGACCTGGGCATCGGCATGGTGTATCAGCATTTCACGCTGATTCCGAACATGACCGTGCTGGAAAACCTGGTGCTGGCGCGGCCGCACCTGCCGGCGGTGATCGACTGGCGCAAGGAGCGCGAGGCCATCGGCGCGCGCATGCAGAAGATGCCGTTCCAGTTGCCGCTGGATGTCTCGGTCAACCAGTTGGCCGCCGGCGAGAAGCAGAAGCTGGAAATCGTCAAACAACTGCTGCTCAACGTGAAAGTGCTGATCCTGGACGAACCCACTTCAGTGCTGACCCCGAACGAAGCCGACGAAGTGCTCGGCCGCATCCGCGACATGACGCGTGATTCGGGTTTGAGCGTGCTGATCATCACCCACAAGTTCCGTGAAGTGATGACCTATGCCGACGATGTCACCGTGCTACGCCGGGGCAAGCATGCGGGTTCGGCGCGGGTGGCGGACACCAACATTAAATTTCTGGCGGAACTGATGGTCGGCAGCGAATTCACCAGCACTGCACTGGCGCGGGAAAGCGTCGCCGAACAAACGCTGAAACTCGAAATTGACACACTCAAGGTCGCCGACGATAGCGGCATGGCGGCCGTCAAGGGACTATCGCTGCAGGTCAGGGGAGGCGAAGTGGTCGGCATTGCCGGCGTATCCGGCAACGGCCAGCGTGAACTGGTGGAAGCGCTGGCCGGACAACGGCCCCAGTTCTATGGCGAAATTCGCATCATGGGCGAAGCCTATGCCGGGCAGCGCGCCGACCTGCTGCGCCACGGATTCCACTGTCTGCCGGAAGAACCGCTGCGCAATGCCGCCGTAGGCCGCATGAGCGTGGCGGAAAATCTCGCCTTCCGCCGCTTCGACCGGCAGCCGTTCAGCTTCGGCGGCTGGCTACGCCGGGGCGCCATGCGCGCAGCGGCGACACAAGCCATCGCCGATTTCAACGTACGTCCACCAGTGCCCGGCATCCCGATCGGCAACCTGTCCGGCGGCAATGTGCAGCGCGCCATCCTGGCACGCGAACTGAGTGAACGTCCCAATGTGCTGGTGGTGGCCAACCCCTGCTTCGGCCTCGACTTTGGCGCGGTCAGCGAAATCCATGCCCGCATCATGGCGGCACGCAATGCCGGAACCGCCGTGTTGCTGGTCAGCGAAGATCTGGATGAGATCCTCGAACTGGCCGACCGCATCCTGGTCATGTCCGGCGGCCGACTGGTTTACGAAACCACGCCGACCGAGGCCGATCCCGTCATCATCGGCCGCCACATGGCCGGCCATGGAGAGGAAACCCATGCACATTGACGCCCAGCCCTATCCGTTCGAACTGCTCGCCAAACCCCCGGCGCTGGTGATCATCGACATGCAGCGCGATTTCGTCGAACCAGGCGGCTTCGGTGACGCTCTGGGCAACGATGTGGCACGCCTGCAGACCTGCATTCCGGTCATCGCCCGGCTGCTGGTCACAGCACGGCGACTTGGCCTGCCAGTAATCCACACTCGCGAGGCGCACCAGCCCGACCTGTCGGATTGCCCGCCCAGCAAGCGGCAGCGCGGCGACTGCAGGCTGCGCATCGGTGATGCCGGTCCGATGGGGAGGCTGCTGATCGATGGCGTGCCCGGCGAAATCGAGATCGTCAAACCCGGCAAGGGCGCGTTTTATGCCACGCCGCTGCAACAGATCCTGCCGAATCTTGGCGTCACGCATCTGCTGTTTGCCGGCGTCACCACCGAAGTCTGCGTGCAGACAACGATGCGCGAAGCCAACGACCGGGGCTACACCTGCCTGCTGATCGAGGATGCCACCGAGAGTTACTTCCCGGCGTTCAAACAAGCGACGCTGGAGATGATCGTCGCCCAAGGCGGCATCGTCGGCTGGGTGGCCGACAGCTATGCCGTGATCCGCGCGCTGGAGCAGGCCTATGGCTAGAACCGCCGCCGGACTGGTGCTGACGGATATCGCTTCGATTCCGCAGCGACAGCACGAATTTTCCTGGCATCCGCTCGGGCCCGGGGTGGACATCTGCCCGCTGCTACAGGACGCAGCAGGCAACGCCAAGTTGGCGTTACTGCGCTATTCACCGGGAGCGACAGTACCCGAACACCTGCACCCCGGCATGGAATACATCCAGATTCTGGCTGGCGCGCAACAGGATCAGCGCGGCATCCATGTCGCGGGCACGCTGCTGGTCAGCCTACCCGGCACGCAGCACAGCGTCGCCAGTCCGGAGGGCTGCGTGGCACTGGCCATCTGGGAAGCGCCTGTGCAATTTCTGTAGGGATTTCCCCAGCCAGGTGGATGCAGTGCAATATTCCGCCAAGCCCATCCCTTTCGAACATCATGACTGCTGATCTCAATCTTTCCACATTGCGCCAGCGCTATCTGAGCGGTGAACTCACCCCGTCCGCGCTGATCGAGACCCTGCTTCAACAACTTGCCACCCCGGACATCCACCACATCTGGATCAGCCGCCTCGACACCGATGCGTTGCGCGCTTATGCCCATGCGCTGGAAGGCCGGAACATCGCCGATCTGCCCTTGTACGGTATTCCATTCGCGATCAAGGACAACATCGATCTGGCCGGCTTGCCCACCACGGCAGGCTGCCCGGCCTATGCCTACACGCCCGCCGAGTCCGCGCCGGTGGTGCAACGCCTGATCGACGCCGGTGCAATCCCGCTCGGCAAGACCAACCTCGACCAGTTCGCCACCGGCTTGAACGGCACGCGCTCGCCGTATGGCGCGTGTCGCAACGCGTTCGATCCTGATTTCATTTCCGGCGGTTCCAGTTCCGGTTCCGCCGTGGCGGTGGCGCTGGGTCTGGCGAGTTTTTCGCTCGGCACCGATACCGCCGGCTCCGGCCGCGTGCCGGCGGCGTTCAACAATCTGATCGGGCACAAGCCCAGTTGCGGTGCGCTCTCGACGCGTGGCGTGGTGCCGGCCTGCCGCTCCCTCGATGCGGTGTCGATCTTCGCGTTGACCGCCGAGGATGCCGAACGCGTGCTGGCGGTCGCCGCCGGTCACGATCCGCAAGACGCGTACTCCCGACCACTCGCGGCGCACGGTTTCGATTTCGGCCGCGCCACTGGTTTCCGCTTCGGCGTGCCGATGGCGAAAGACCTGGAATTCTTTGGTAATACCGACGCAGTCCGGCTGTTTGGCGAATCGGTGGAAAAGCTGCAATCCCTCGGCGGCACGCCGGTGGAGATCGATCTCGCACCGTTTCTGGAAACCGCCCGCCTGCTCTACGGCGGTGCCTGGGTGGCGGAACGCTACCAGGCCATCCGTGACTTCTTCGACGCGCACGCCGATCATGTCTTCCCTCCG